>CBDUAS010000008.1:0-18180 GCA_965365185.1 uncultured bacterium
CTGCCGCGAACACGCGGTCGGGCCGACCGGCGCAAATCGACAGGCCGATCTTGCCGACATCGCCCTCGGGCAGGCCGCCGCCGAGCCGCTGCCAGCCTTCGCCGCCGTCATGGCTGCGATAGACCCCCCCCTCGGGCCCGCCGCCGAGAAAGCTCCACACGCGGCGCTCGCGCTGAAACGCCGCAGCGTACAGGAGGTCCGGATCCCGGGGATCCATCGCCAGGTCTACGACCCCGGTATGGGGACTGACGTACAGTACCTTCCGCCAGCTCTCGCCCCCGTCTGTGGTCTTGAACACCCCACGCTCCTCGTTCGAACCCCAAAGCGCACCGACACCGGCGACGTAGACGACGTCGGGGTCCTCGGGGTGCACGAGGATGCGCCCCACGTGGCGGGTCTCCTCAAGGCCCATGTGCCGCCAGCTCTTGCCGCCGTCGTCGGATCGATACACGCCGTCGCCCCAGGAGACGCTGCGCCAGTTCCACGTCTCGCCGGACCCCAGCCAGACGACGGCGGGATTCGAGGGGGCTACGGTGACGGAGCCCAGCGACGCGGTGCCGCCGTGCTCGAAGATGGGCTCCCAGGTTACGCCGCGGTTCGTCGTCTTCCACGCTCCGCCGGTCGCGGTGGCGACGTAGAGGGTGTCCGGCTCCTCGGGTACGCCGGCGATATCGGCGATGCGGCCGCTGGTGAGCGCCGGTCCGATCTCCCGCCATTGCAGGGCAGACAGGTGGTCGGTGACCAACCCACCCGTCGGCCCCGTCTCCTGCGCCGGCGACCCGGACGCCCCCGCGCCGGTCAGCACCAGCATCGTGATCAACAGGACCACCGGCAGCTCCCGCCTGCCTCCTCGCGGCCGGCGGCCGGCAGTTTCGGTGTTGGAGCCACCTGCGCGATGGTTGCAGGACGGATGGGCGGTCGGGCGGAAGGGGAGGGCGGAACGCATGGGCATGCTCCTGGTCGAACGCGGTAACCGACGAAGGGCATTCTCACCATTGAATCGCCGTCAGGGCAAGGCCCGGGCCGCGGGCTTCATCGGGAATGAGGCAGGGCGCCACGAGCGCAGACAATTGCGACCGACGGGCGCGATGATCGGCGGCGATCGCGAGCGAACGGCGCGAATCACTGGTGGCACTTCCTCCCGCGAGAGGAGCGGCGAACAACCACCGTCCGCTTGATCGGGCGGCCTTGTTTCGCGTACCGTCGGGGTGTCCTTCCCCGCCGCCGCGTCGACCTCGTCGGGATCGGGTTGACGGCTCTCGGTACGTTCCCCGGACAGACAGCGGGAACGGCCCCGGACCGCCAAAAGAAGGAGCTACATCATGCGCTCGCAGGCAACGCGGACCGGCGCACCACTCCAGCGTCCCCGATATCTGGCGCTCTTCGCCGTTCTTCTGCTGGCGGCACTTGCCACCGCGGCGTGGGCGACGCTGCAGCGACGATTCGAGCGGGAAACGCAGCGGATCGCCGAGGTCCTCGAGCTCTCGGCCGGAATGACCGTCGCCGACGTCGGCGCCGGCGACGGGCGCTATGCGATGGAGATGGCGGAACGGGTGGGGGAAAGTGGCCGGGTCTTCGCCACCGAAGTAGAAGACGACAAGGTGGATGAGATCTCCGAGACGGCTTCGGGGCGCGACAACGTCACCGTGGTGCTCGGTGAGCTCGACGACACCGGCCTTGACGATGGATGCTGCGATCGGATCCTTCTGCGAAACGTCTACCACCACTTCTCCGAGCCCCGCGACGTCATGGTGCAGAGCCTGTACCGCTCCCTCAAACCCGGCGGAATCATCGCGGTGATCGACTTCACCACGCGCGGCAGCCACGGTGCTTCGATCGACGCGATAACCGAGGAAATGACGCGAAACGGCTTCGAGTTGGTGCGCCGGGTCGAAGACTGGCCTGGAGGCAGGCGCGACTACTGCTTGCTGTTTCGGCGCCCGGCTGCTTGACGCTCCGTCGGCCGGCGCCTCTCGCGAGCCGCTTGTCCGCGCGCAGGCGCATTGGACCCGTCGCATCGCCGCCGATGGTGCTTCGGCGTTGGAGCGCTCGGCCGCTGCGTGCGACTATCCGGTTGCCGCACGCGCGTGTGGGGCGGTGAGCGCAAACGGGTTATGATCTCGGTACAGGCGCGTTCGGAAAGGCTCCGGGCCGCGCCGGCCTGCGGCTCGCCGGCATTGCGGCGACAGAAAGCCTGTTTTCCATGTCGTATCGATTGGGGACCGAAGAAGCGCTTCCCGACGGGATGCGGCGTATCGTGCGCGAGCAGCTCGTGCACGCTGCGGCGTCACTCACCGACCCCGACGACTGCCAAGCGGCGGTGCACGAGGCGCGCAAGTCCTTCAAGAAGATCCGCGCAGCGCTGCGATTGGTGCGCGACGAGATCGGGCACGCTACCTACCGGGCGGAGAACATTCGTCTTCGCGATGCCGGCCGTCGACTCTCGGAGGTGCGCGATAGCTGGGTCTTCGTGCAAACGCTCGACGACTTGGCCCGGCACCTCGGCGAATTCCTGACTCCCGAAACGTTGGAGCCGGTACGCCGGCGCCTGCTGAGGCGCCACGAGAGAATCACGGCCGCTGTGTTCGATCGGTCCGGCACTGCCGAAGCGGTCATCCGCACCATCGAGGACATGCTTCGATGCAGCCTGCCGGCGGCGGACATCCGCGACGAGTTCGACGCCGTCGAAGGCGGCCTGCGCCGGGTGTATCGTCGGGGTTTCCGGCGCCACAAGGAGGTGCTGTGGAACCCGTCTGCGGAGAGCCTGCACGCGTGGCGTAAGCGGGTGAAATACCTGCGCTACCACTGCGACATCCTCATGCCGCTGTGGCCGGGAGTCGTGGGTCAACTCCACGAGCAGGCGAAGGAGCTGGGCGAGCTCTTGGGAGATGATCACGACCTCGTCGAGCTCAGACGCACGCTGATCGAGGAGCCGAGCTTGTGCGCCGGCCAGGTCCGCCGGGAGCTGCTGATAGCGCTGATCGACCGGCGCCGGGCGGAGCTTCAAGCGCAGGCCATGCCCCTGGGAGCGCGGCTGTACGCCGAACGACCCGGTGCCTTCGTTCGCCGTTTCGCCGTCTACTGGGAGGTTTGGCGTGCGGAGGAACCCAAGCTGTGCGGGCCGGAGGAGACGACCGGCACGACGGCGGCGGACGCCGGCGAGACGGACACGGGGATGTCGCTGCCCGATGTGGTCGACGAGCTACGCCGGTTGACGGCGAACATCCGCGAGATCTTCGACGTGCCGCCGGAAATCGGTGCCCCTGAGAGGGCGCCGGGACGGAAGGGCTCCGTCGCCGGCCCTCCTGACCGCAGCGTCTCCTGGAGCGACGAGAACAGGGCTGACAGGCCCCGGGCTTCCCGGTCCCGCGGTGTCTCGGGTTCACCGGAGAGGCGGACGCATACGGATAACGGCGGCGACTGAGCCGGGATCGGGAGCCATGAAGCAGAGGAACATGCCATGAAGATGTTGCTGGATGGAAAGTGGGTCGATCGCGACGATCGCTCGGAAATTCGCGACCCGCAGGACGGCCGCCTCGTCGACACCGTGCCGGTGGCCGATAACGACGACATGCTGGCGGCCATCGCCGCCGCCGTCTCGGGCGCCGCCCGGGCACGGAAGATGCCGGTGCACGAGCGGATGGGGATCTTGCACGGGGCGGCCGACATCATCGAGGATCGGCTCGAGGAATACGCCGAGGTGATCGCTCGCGAGGGCATCAAGACCATCCGCGAGGCGCGCAAGGAAGCCGGGCGCGCGGTGCACACGATGCGTCTGTCGGCGGAGGAGTGCCGCCGGGTAAGCGGCGAGACCATCGCCTTCGACCAGTACCCGGGGGGCGACCACCGCGTCGGCTACTGGATCCCCGAGCCGGTGGGCATCGTCGCCGCGCTCACGCCGTTCAACGATCCGCTCAACCTGGTGGCCCACAAGGTCGGCCCCGGCCTTGCCGCGGGCAACGCGGTAATCGTCAAGCCCGACAGCAAGACGCCCTTGTCGGCGCTCAAGCTGGCCCGCGCTATCCACGATGCCGGCATGCCCGCGGGTATCCTGCAGTGCATCACCGGGCCGGGCAGCGTCATCGGCGATTTGCTGATCACCGACCCGCGGGTTCGCATGGTCTCGTTCACCGGCGGCATCGAGGCCGGCCGCATCATCGCTTCACGGGCCGGTTTGAAGAAGATCGGCATGGAGCTGGGCAGCAACTCGCCGGTGATCGTCATGCCCGACGCCGACCTCGATTACGCCCTCGAGTCTTCCGTCAGCGGCGCATTCTGGGCCGCCGGGCAGAATTGCCTACACGCGCAGCGGCTGTTGCTCCACGACGACATCTACGAATCGTTCAGCGCCCGCTTCGTTGCGGCCGCCGAAGCTTACGTCGTCGGCGACAAGCTCGACGAGGCCACGGACATGGGGCCGCTGATCAACGAGGCGGCGGCCAAGAACGTCGAGCGCCTCGTCGACGATGCCTGCGCCGCCGGCGCCCGGTTGCTGACGGGGGGCAAGCGCAACGGAACCTTCTACGATCCGACGGTCCTGGAAAACCTCCCCGACGACTGTGAGCTCGCAGGCGAGGAGATCTACGGCCCGGTGACGATCCTCTACCGGTTCGATTCGCTCGAGGAGGCGATCCGGCGATCGAACGAGGTCGACTACGGCCTGCACGCAGCGATCTTCACCAACGATATCGAAACCGCGCTGCGTGCCGCCGAGGATCTCGAGTGCGGCGGCGTGATGATCAACGAGAGCACGGATTACCGCATGGACGCCATGCCGTTCGGCGGCGTCAAGGGCTCCGGCCTCGGCCGCGAGGGCATCAAGTTCGCCATCCACGAGATGACCGAGCCGAAGACGGTCTGTTTCACCCGGCCGCAGTGAGGCGGGAGGGGCGCCGTCGACGCCGCCCCGCCGGTGGTCTTCTTCGACGGCGAGTGCGGCCTGTGCAATCGCAGCGTTCGATGGTTGATGAGACGAGACCGCAACCGGGTGTTGCGGTTCGCACCGCTGCAGGGCGAAGTGGCTGGGCGCGAGCTCGGCGCGCTCCCGGCCGATGATCGCGAGTGGTCGATCGTGCTCTGGGATGAGACCGGCGTATACCACGAATCCGCTGCCGCTCTGCGCGCGATCGCCGCCGTCGGCGGCGTTTGGCGGCTCGCCGGCGGTCTTCGACTGGTGCCACAGTCGATCCGCGACGGCGTTTACCGACTCGTCGCCCGCAACCGCATCCGCTGGTTTGGACGCGTCGAGTCGTGCGCCTTGCTGTCGGCGGAAGATCGAGCGCGACTGCTGCCCTAGCTGTTGTTTCAAAGGACGTTATTCACGGACTCACTGAGCCGGTTCCGACACGACCCCACCCATCGATCAATACCCCGCGGCGTGCCCCCCGCGGCGTGGGTCCGCAACGCCGACGAGCTCGCCGGTTTCGCCGTCCCGTACGACGAGCTGGATGGAGCCCATGTGCCAGTTGTACGGGGCGCTCAGTGCGGCACGGATCCCGTAGGCGTCCAGCTCGGCGAGAACGTCTTCCGGTATGCGGGATTCGACCTGCAGTGGTGTTCCGGGCGCGTACCCGCGGAAGCGCGGCGCTTCGACCGCCGGGTAGGGCGCCAGGCCGTAGCCGAGATGGTTGATCAATACCAGCGCAACCGCGCGTGACGACAGCCCCGGTGAGCCGATCGCCAGCCACGGGCGGCCGTCGCCATCGACGGCCATGAGCGCCGGAAACGGCGTGATCACGCGCCGGCTGCCGGCCCTGCCGCTGCCCGGGAAGGTGTTGCCGGAGTTCACCCCGACCCCGTCGACCACCAGGCCGGTGCCGAACGTGTCGCCGTAGACGGTGTGGGTCATCGACACCCAGTTGCCGTCGCCGTCGACGATGACCAGGTGGTTCGTATCGGTGTCCTGGTACGCGCCGAGGCTCGCCCACGGGGCCGCCGCCGCGATTGTGTCGGGGCTCTCTCGCAGGTTGACGCCTAAGGTCGCGCCGCGCTGCGCTCCGGCAGCTTCATCGATGGCTGACGCTGATCGAGGTTCGGCGACGGCGCTGTTTGCCGCGGGCAGGCTGGCGGCGATCAAAGCGGCAATCTGGTGGGCGTAGTCCTTGGACAGCAGCAGGTCGACAGGAACGTCGACGCCGTTGGGGTCGCCCACGTAACGGGTGGTATGCGACTCGGCGGCGTCGTAGGCGCGGCGCAGCACCGCCAACGCCCGCGCCGACTCGGTGTAGTGGCCCAGCGCCGGAAGGTCGAAGTTCTCCAGTATGTTGAGGATCATGCCGTTGAGCACGCCCGCGGTCGATGCCGGCGGTGCGCCACGCAGCTCGTATCCCTGGTAGCGGAAGCTTACCGGCTCGACCCAGCGCACCTCGTATGCGGCCAGATCGTCCATGGTCATGCTGCCGCCGGTGCGATTGACCTCGTCGACGAAACGCCGTGCCCAGGCACCGGCGTAGAAGTACTCGCCGCCCTCTTCGGCGAGGCGCCGCAGCGTGGATTCGAGCCGCGGCTGGCGAATGACGTCGCCGACGGGGGGCACGAAGCCGCTGCGCAGCCACTTCTGTCTCGTCGCCTCGTGTGCGCCCAGGCGCTCGAAGGCCGCCGACATCTCGCCGTACAGAAAGGAGTACATCTCGAAGCCCTCGGCCGCGGCCTCGATGGCCGGGCCGAAGTAGTCTGCCCAAGGCCGCGTGCCATAGCGATCCGCCGCGGCCTGCAGGCCGCGTACGGTCCCCGGCACGCCGATGCGCCGCCCCGAGGTCGTGGGCACACCGCCGGCTCCGTACGACTGCCCGGCCGGCGGGCTGGCGCTGGTGTGGTCGAGCTCAGCGTCGAGGTAGATGAGCTCACCGGTCTCGGCCCAGTAGATGAGCCCGCCCATGCCGCCGGCCAGTGTCGACATTTGCGGCTCGACGACGTGCTGAAACGGGATCGCTGTGAGCATCGCATCCACGGCATTGCCGCCGCTCTGCAGTACCTCCAGGGCGACGGTGGTGACGTCCGGGTGCGAGGTCGAAACCATGCCGTTCGCCGCCCGGGCCACGGGTTTGTCGCCCTGCTCGGGGCGTTGCCCGGCTGACGCCCGTCCGAAGGCCGGCGCGAGGACGAGGAGGACGGCGATCAGTGGCACGATTGCCGGCGATTTGCCGGGGGCGGCAGCAAAGGGTTTCATCGTTTTCCTCCGAGTCGTTTGCGTATGCGGTGAGGTTAGCCGCCGCCGCCGTTCACGCAAGGGACAGGGCGTGGAACCCGCCCTGCCGCACCGTCGAGCGGCCCGGGGCGTGCGACGGTCGACCTGTTGTCCGCGTTTCGAAGTTGCAGTAATCTGCTTATTAAGATCTCAGCCTCTCATTTGGAACGGCAAGGGGGGAGGCCACGACGCCGAGATCCGACATCTGAAGCTCGTTGTTGCCTGACGTCGACGACACGAGGCGGGCCATGGTCACGGTCGGAATCGACATCGGTTCGGTCAGCATCAACGCCGTCGTTTTGGGCGAGGGCGGCGAGGTCGTACACGAGTTTCCCTACCGGCGTCATTTCGGCCGATTCGTCTCCGAGGCGGAAAAGACCCTCCACGCAATCGAAACCCGATTCGCTGCGGACGAGGTCGATGGCCTTGCCTTTACCGGCAACCACGGGCGCATCATCGCCGATCGCCTCGGCGCCGGGTACGAGTTCGAGTCGATCACCCAGCTTCTCGGCGTCATGCACCTGGTGCCCGACGCCGCCACGGTCATCGCCATGGGCGGGCAGGACGCGACACTGCTACGAGTAGCGCGCGACAACGGCCGTTGGCAGCTCAAGTCGTTTGCGATGAACGGCCCTTGCGCTTCCGGCACGGGGTCGTTCATCGACCAGCAGGCCGAGCGTCTGGCATCGGCGATCTACCGCGAGGACGTGAAGTTCTCCGGTGCGCACGCGGATCGGATCCTCGGCGACTTCATCGCCCTCGGGAAGGAGGGCACCAGCCCGGCTCCGGTGGCCTGCCGCTGCACGGTGTTCACCAAGTCCGACATGATCCACCTGCAGAACAAGGGCGAAACGCTGGCCAATATCATCGCCGGCCTGCATCGTGGCAACGCCGCCAACTTCGTCAGCACACTGGTGGCGAACCAAGAGGTCGAGGATCCGGTGGTGTTCATCGGCGGGGTCGCCGCAAACGACCTGCAGCGCGACGCGTTCCGGCGCTATTTTCCCGGGTTGATCGTGCCTCCCCATCACGCCTCGATGGGGGCCCTCGGTGCAGCGCTGTATGCCCGCCAGCAACGCGAAGGGACGCGGCCGCAACTGCAGCTACGTGGATTCGCCGGGGACGCCGCCGGCAGCAGCGACGAGTTTCCTCGTGCCGCCCCGCTGCTGCTGCACAAGACCAGGTTCCACGGCAATGCGGCGCTTCCTCCGCTGCGCGATGCGGGACATCGGCGCGGCAAAGGGCTGCAAGCCTATCTCGGCGTCGACATCGGCTCGACCACGACCAAGACCGTGGTGGTGGACCGTGAGCGCAACATCCTGCACAAACAGTACGTGCCGACCCGCGGAAAGCCCATCGAGGTGTGCCAGAACCTGCTCGAGGGCATCGAGCGTGATATCGGCGCCGATTTCGAACCCCTCGGCGTGTGCACCACCGGCTCGGGACGGTACGTGGTCGGCGACTTTCTCGGCGCCGATCTGGTAATCGACGAGATCACGGCGCACGCCCGCGCCGCCATACACCGCGACCCGACGGTCGATACGGTGTTCGAGATCGGCGGCCAGGACTCCAAATACATCTGGATCGAAGGCGGCAACCCGCTGGACTTCGACATGAACAAGGTCTGCGCCGCCGGCACCGGCAGCTTCCTGCACGAGCTCGCCAGCAAGCTGGGGATCAACATTGTGAAGGAGTTCGAGGAGACGGCCCTGTCCTCGCGCCGGCCGATCGACCTGGCGGAGCGCTGCACGGTGTTCATGGAGTCCGATCTCGTTTCGTACGCGCAGCGGGGGGCGCCGCTCGAGGATCTGATCGCCGGGCTCTGCTATGCCATCGTGCACAACTATCTGAACCGTGTGGTCCAGAAGCGCACGATCGGCGAGCGGGTGATGTTTCTGGGCGGGCCGTCGCTGAACAAGGGGATTGTCGCCGCCTTCGAAAACGTGCTCGCGCAGGAGATCCTGGTTCCCGCGCACCGGGAGGTGCTCGGTGCGTTCGGGGCCGCTCTCAGCGTCATGGGAGTGGCCGAGCGTGAACAACCCAGCGGAAACGGCGCCGGGAGGGCGGCCAGCGCTGCAACGCCCGCCGTCGTCGCCGCCGAAGACAGCAAGGGTCGAGCCGCCACAAGGGGGCGCCGGACGACTCCACGGAGTCGTCCGCGCGTGGCGGCCCTTGCTGCCGCCGAAGTGTCGGTCGCCGAGAAGATCTGTCACGCCGACCCCGGATGTCACAACGAGTGCAAGCTGAAGATCTACGACTTCGGCGGTCGCAAGAGCGTCTGGGGAGGGGACTGCGGCCGCTACGAAGTAAGGCGCGTGCGGCGGCAGGGGCAGACGAACTGGTTTCGTGAGCGCGAGTCCTTGTTTCAGGATTTCGTCCACGGTCTCTGTTTCGATCTCGCGGATCTCGAGCTCGGGGGCAATGGCCGCCGCCCATCGACGCTCGAGGGCAAACCGGTCATCGGGCTGCCGCGGGCGTTGCACTTCCAGCAGTACGGTGTCCTCTGGGTGCACCTGCTGGCGAACCTCGGCTTTGCCGTGGTCGTCTCGCCGCGGACGACGCAGCAGATCGGCATGGCCGGGATCGAGTCGATGACCGCGGAGACCTGCTACCCGATCAAGGTCTTCCACGGACACGCACGAGCACTGCTGAATGCCACTCCACAGGTGTTTCTGCCGGCGGTTCTCAACATGCCGACCGCGCGAGCGGAGGAGACCGGCTACCTCTGTCCGATGGTGCAGAGCAGCCACTACATGGCCCGCGCAGCTCTGCAGATCCCCGAAGACGCGCTGGTTTCGCCGACGCTTTGCCTCAAGCATCCGCCGGACCGCATCGTCGGGCAGCTTCATCGGGTCATGGGGAAGCGCTTCGGTTTTCGCCGTCGCGCGATCGACCGCGCGTTCCGGCAGGCCTGGGAGATGTTCGAGGAATTCCGTCGGCGGCAACTGCGGCTGGGCGGTGATTTCTCGGCGTCGTTGCGACCGGGCGAGCCCTGGATCGTGGTCAGCGGCCGCCCCTACAACCTCTACGACGAGCGGCTGAATCTGCACCTGGGACAGAACCTGGCAAAAGTCGGCATCCCGGCGGCGCCGCAGGACCTCTTCGAGACCGACGACGTCGATCTGAGCGACTTCCCGCGCATGTACTGGGGGTTGGGGGCGCAGATCCTGCGTGCGGCGAGATTCGTCGCCGGCAGCCACCACGCCTATGGAATCCACGTCACCAACTTCAGTTGCGGGGCGGATTCGTTCATCGAGCACTTCTACCGGCACGTCATGAACCGGCGCCCCTATTTGATCCTGGAGCTTGACGAGCACAGCGCCGTGGCCGGTATGGTCACGCGCCTGGAGGCCTTCGCCCATGTCGTACGCAACGAGCACGGCCGAGAGCACTGACTTCCGCGCGCTGATCGACAGTGTCGGGAAGTTCACACTGCGCGGCCGGAAGGCGCTGATCGCCGACATGGCGGGGGCCGGCAACCGGCTTCTCGCGGCCACCCTGCGGAGCTTCGGCGTGGACGCGGAGGTCATGGAGACCTACAAGGGCGTTCACCTGGGCAAGCGGTTTACCTCCGGCAAGGAGTGCTTTCCCTGCCAGGTGACGCTCGGCGACTTTCTCCACCACATGGAAAAAGAGCAGCAACGGCTCGGCGAGGCGTTCGACCCTGCCGCCTACACCTACTGCATGGCCGAATCCGACGGACCTTGTCGTTACGGCATGTATACGAAGCTGCAGCGGATCGTTCTCGATGCGCAGGGGTTCGAAAGCACGCCGATCACCTACATCACCTGCGCCGACAACTACTCGGCCGACGGCCTGGTCGAGCCCGAGCTGCAGTCGTCAATCGTCAAGTGCGCCGTTTTCGGCTTTCTGTGCGGCGATATCCTCGACAGGATCCTTTGGCGCACGCGACCGTACGAGCGGCGCTCCGGGCAAGCCGATGCCTTGTACGACGAGGGTCTCGCCGTCATGACCGACCTGTTCGAGCGCCACGGCCGCGAGGTCGAGACCGCGCCGATGCTCGCCGAGCTGGAGCGCATCGCCTCCGCGGCGAGCGGCATGATCGATTCTTCGGTGCCGCAGAAGCCGCTGATCGGGCTGGTTGGCGAGATTTACCTGCGCAGCCACCGCGCCTCGAATCGCGACCTGATCCGGCTGCTCGAGAGCCACGGAGCCGAGGTGGTGTGCGCATCGATCACCGAATGGGTCCACTTCATCGTCTACTACCTCATGCAACAGGCCTTCCGTGACACCGCCCACGCGCTTCGTTGTCGCGACTTCAAGGAGGCAGGCCGTTGCGCGAAGGAGTGGCTCACGCAACGGCTGACGCTCACCTATCAAGAGCTGCAGGTGAGACGGGCTTATCGGCGCGTCCGCCGCCACCTACCGATCCATCCGGACCACAAGGTGGCCCACATCGAGCGCCAGCTCGAGGACGACACGATCTTCTCCTTCCGCATGGGCACCGAGGCGGCCCTCAGCATCGGCGGTGCCCTGGAATACGAGGCACACGGCTTCGACGGCGTCGTGAATGTCTTTCCCTTCGGTTGCATGCCGTCCACCACCTGCTCCGCCGTGCTCAAGCCGGTACTCGACCGGCTGCAGGTGCCGTATATCGACTCGCCGTACGACGGCACCGATCAGCCCAACCGCGAGGCGATCGTGCGCACGTTCATGCACCAGGCGGCGCAGCATCGTCAGGCGCAGTTTTCGTCCGCGGCACGACCGCGATGATCTTCGCGCCGCGGCAAACGGCTTGACGAGACCCTCTCCCGGCGAGTAGGAACGAAGCATCGTTCCGCAACGAGGAGCCCCGATGTTCCGACGACCGGTGTTTTGGGTTGCCGCGGTTTTTGTCTGTGTCGCCGCCGGGATCTTCGCGTTCGTCTTGTTTCCGCGCGCCTTTCCCATCGTCTCGCTCGACATCCGCATGGATCGCGAGGGAGCGTTGCAGTCCGCCCGCGAGCTGAGCGAGCGCTTCGGTTGGGGACCGGACGACTACGCGCAGGCTGCCTCGTTCGGCCTCACGCCGCAGGTGCAGGAGTTCATCGAGCTGGAGGGGGGTGGTCCGGAGGCTTTCCGCGAGGTGCTTGCCGGGGGCCTTCTGTCTCCCTACCGCTGGACCGTGCGTCACTTCCGGGAGCGGGAACGCAACGAGACGCGCATACGCTTCACGCCCGGCGGCGACCCCTACGGTTTCGTCCAGTTCCTCGCCGAGGACGCGCCGGGGGCAGAGTTGTCCGAGGAGGAGGCACTGCCGATCGCCGAGGACGCCGCGACCAACGACTGGGGCATCGATCTGTCGGCGTTCGATCGCGTCGAGAGCTCGCAGGAGACCCGCCCCGGTGGCCGCGTCGACCACACCTTCGAATACGAGCGCCGAGGCGTGCAGTTCGGTGAGGGGCGGCTGCGCCTGCGCCTGGTGGTCAGCGGCGACGAGCTGACCGGGCTGACGCACTACCTCGAGGTTCCCGAGGCCTTCTCACGGCGTTACGCGGAGATGCGCTCGACCAACGACCTGATCGGGGCTCTGGCGCAGGTGGGGGCGCTGCTGGGGTACTTGCTCGTCGGCTGTGCGCTGGCGTTGTTCTACCTATTCCGCGAGCGCTGGGTGCTGTGGCGCAAGGCAGTGTACTGGGGGGCGTTCATCTCGTTTCTCCAGGTGCTGGTCGTGCTCAACCAGCTTCCGCTCCTGTGGATGAGCTACGACACGGCGCTGTCGAGCCGCAACTTCCTGTTGCAGCAGATCGGCGTGGCGCTGGGGCTGTTCATTGCCATGGGGGCGATCTTCGCCGTCAGCTTCATGGCGGCCGAGAGCATGACCCGGCGGGCATTTCCGAACCACATCCAGTTCTGGCGCTCCTGGTCGCCGGGAGTCGCCAACTCCCCATCGATCACCGGGTTCACGGTCATCGGTTACCTGCTGCTGGGCATCTTCTTTGCCTACGAGGTCGTGCTCTACCTGATTGCGCACAATGTCCTCGGCTGGTGGTCGCCGTCGGGCGCCCTCGGCCAGCCGGACGTCCTGGCCACGTATTTTCCGTGGCTCACGGCCATCGCCGTGTCGCTGCAGGCAGGGTTCTGGGAAGAGTGTCTGTTCCGCGCCGTGCCGCTGGCAGGGGCGGCGCTGCTGGGCAAGCGATTCGGACGCCCGAAGGCTTGGATCTTCGCGGCGTTCATCATCCAGGCTCTGGTTTTCGGCGCCGGGCACGCGCCGTATCCGACGCAGCCGGCATACGCGCGTGTGGTCGAGCTCGTCATTCCCTCGCTCGGCTTCGGTCTCCTGTACCTGTACTTCGGCCTCCTGCCGGCGATCGTGCTGCACTACGCGTACGACGTCACGTGGTTCGCCATGCCGCTGTTCGTGCAGTCGGCACCGGGAGCGTGGATCGATCGCGCGATCCTGCTGTTCTTACTGTTCGTGCCGCTGATCGTCGTGTTTTGGAGGCGAGTGGGTGCCGGGACCTGGGTGGAGGTCGCCGCCGACGACTACAACCGTGCCTGGCAGCCTGCACCGGTGCCGGAGGAGCGGGAGGCACCGGCGATGCCTGTCGACGTCGGTGTCATGCACCCCGCCGCGCGGCGTGTGCTGCCGGTGGCCGGGGTTATCGGGTTGGGGCTGTGGTTCGGGTTCTCGTCCTGGAGCCCGCAGGCGACGCCGCTCGGGATCGGTCGCCAGGAGGCGATTGCCGTAGCCCGGCAGGAGCTGGCTTCGCGTGAAATCGAGCTCGAGCCCGAATGGCGGGCAATGGCGCTGGCCCTGACGGTCCCCGGGGCGCCGCACCGGTTCGTCTGGCAGGAGGGTGGAGAGGAGCCGTTCGAGGAGCTCGCGGGAACCTACCTCGGCCTACCGCGCTGGCAAGTGCGCTTCGCGCGTTTCGAGGGCGACGTGGCCGAGCGGGCGGAGGAATACCTGGTTCAGGTCTCGGGTGAGGGCGAGGTGGTGCGATTCATTCATCGCTTGCCGGAAGCGCGCCCGGGTGCGGATCTCTCTGAAGATGAGGCGCGGCGGATCGCCGGCCGCGAGCTTCGGCGGCAGTTCGACCTTCCTTTCGAGATGCCCTACGAGGAGGGTGGGCTGCGCGAGATCTCCGCAGAAACCTCGAAGCGACCCGAGCGCCGCGACTGGACGTTCACCTTCGAAGACACCAGCGGCTACCCGCTCGATCGAGGATCGGCCCGGGTGGAGGTGACGGTGCTTGGCGACGAAGCCACCAGCGCCCGCCGCTTCGTATACGTGCCGGGGGAATGGAGCCGGACCGACCGTAATCGCAGCGTCGTTCCCGATCTCCTTTCGGTGGTCACTGCCGTGATCGGCACGATCGCGATGCTCGCCGGCGCTGTTGCCGGCGGCATGGCGTGGGCGAAGGGTCGATTCTCGATCAGGGTGTTTCTCGTCTTTCTCAGCGCCGTGCTCGCCCTCACGGTGCTGCAGTTCGTCAACGATTGGCCGGCGACGATGTCGGGCCTGCAGACGGCACTGCCCCTGGCCTCGCAGATCGTCATTCTCATCATCGGTGTGGCGATCGCTGCGATCGGCCTTTCCGCCGTTCTGGGGCTCGTGGCGGGGTGGACCCATCACCTCCTGAGCGAGTCCCGCGGATCGGCGTCAGGATTCGGTGAGACCTTGTGGATCGGGGCATCGCTCGGCGCCGTTGTCGCCGGCGCGCGGACAGCCTTGGGGGCGGCGGGTCCGTCGCTGAGCCCTCCCTGGGCCGACTACTCCGGTGCGGACGCGCACTGGCCGTTGGCGGCAACGGCGCTGAGTCCGCTGTCGGCATTGCTGAGCACGACGCTCTTCCTGCTGCTCGTGTGCACCGTTGCCAGCACCTGGACAGGCGGCTGGACGCGGCGCACGCGGCTTTTTTCGCTGTTGTTCGTGTTGCTCGGTTTCCTCGGGGCGATGAGCACGACGCGGGGGATCGTCGCCTGGGCGGCTTCCGGGCTGCTGGTCGGCGTCTTGCTCCTCGTTGCCTACCGGTTCGTGTTGCGCTACGACCTCACCGTTTTGCCGGTGGCGGTCGGCGCGACCCTGATCCTCAGGCAGGCGGAAAACGTCACGTTCGCGGCCTATCCGGGAAGCGCCGCCGGTCGTATCGTGGCGATCGTCGTGCTCGGGGCGGTGGCGGCGTTCTGGGCCCACCAATTGCGTGAAGCTCGCGCCTGAGGCGGCGGCGAGAATCACGCGCTTGCCCGCGCTTCACTCCACGCTTGCAGCGTCGTGGCCGGTGCCCCGAGCAGCGCGTTCGCCTCGGCGGCGTCGCCGATCTCCTTCACCTGGGTGAAGTACTGCATGATCGGCAAACCGACGTGGCGCAGCTCTCCGCGCCCGGGCATCCAGGACATCAGCCGCAGCAGCCAAAAGGGCACCTTCGTGATGCTGGCGTGCGGAGCGCAGATGGGCTGGTAGATCCGCAGGGCCTCCTCGAACGTCAGAGCCTCGGGACCGTAGATGTACAGCGTTGTGCCGGCGGCCTCGGGGGTGGTGAAGGCCTTCGAGACCATCGCGGCGTAGTCGCTCGCGGCGACCCAATGCCACCGGGTCGGCTGTTCGCCCATGATCATGGCGCGACCACCGCGCACGATCTTCGGCAGAAGCTCCATGACATCGTGCAGCGGAAGATGGTGTAGGGCACGCCCGAGTCGATGATCGCTCGCTCCGCTTCCAGCTTCGCTCTCGTGCCGGGGAACCAGGCGTTGTTCTCGCACGTGCTGGCCCCGGAGATGATGGTCAAACGCCGGATGCCGCTCTCCTCCGCCAGCCGGCTCGCGGTCACCGCGCCGCGACGCTCGAGGTCCCAGTCGGCGCCTCCCGCCAGGTTGAGGTGGACGCCGGTGCAACCGTCCATCGCGCGGCGCAGCGCGGCGGCATCCTCGACGTCTCCGCCGACCGGCTCGAAGCCCCCGCCGAAGCGAGCGGCGACACGCTCGCGGTTCCGGCTCATTACCCGCACCGCGTGTCCGTCGGCCGCGAGACGCCGGGCGACGGGCTCGCCGAGCATTCCCGTCGATCCGACGACGAGCACGGTCTCCGGCACCGGACCTCCTCCGTTTGGCGGGCCTGGGGCTAGCGTCTCATCCACTGGTAGGCCCGCATGATCTCCATGATGTCGTTGCTTCTGAACGTGAGCTCCCAATCCCCCGTTCGCTCGGCGCCCGGGTACAGGGATCCCGTGTGGATGATCGCCTCGGTCTTCATCGTCAGCACCAGCGTGTATGGTGGGTCCAGCCTGTAGGGTCGGTAGTCGTCGAGATTGCGCAGGGCGTGCTCGACGCCGGCGCGGATCCCCTCGCGGGCGACTTCAGGGTGAAGGCCCAGAGAAGCGGCGCCGATCCCCTCCTTCACGGCCACGGTCTCCACATTCCCCAGTCGTTCCTCGACCTGGTCGCAGATGGCCCGGTCGCCGGCGACGAAGACCACCGGAACGCCGTAGTGGCCGGCCATGAGGGCGTTGTAACCCGCTTCCGGCATCGAGATGCCGTTGATTCGCACGTCGGTAACGTTGCCCGACGAGGTGTGGTCGATGATCGCGTCTGCCGTGCCCGCCTTGGCGTGGTAACCGACGAAGATCGCCGCGTCGAAGGTCTCGTCGATTCCTTCCATCATCACCAGATGACCGCCGGACCAGTCGCGCAGCAGCCGTGCGTTTCGGTTCAGCATCTCGGGCAGCAGATTACGGGCTGAACCGTGCGAGTCGCGCACCAGGATGTCGGTCGCCCCGGCCGCCAGCGCCCCCTCGATCGCCGCATTGGCCTCGCGGGTCATGATGGCCCGGAAGTACCCATAATCCTGCCCGGAACGGCTGGTCTCCTCGGCATTCACGACGCCCGATATCCCCTCCATGTCCACAGAAATGAAGACCTTCAGGCCGTCCTGCTGTTGCCCGGCCGCGGGGGAGGCGAGCACGAGAACGATCGTCAACACGGCTGCAAGCTTGCGCATCGAAACCTCCCGGTCCTGAGAACTCCGTCGCGACCTGTCCCGGGCCGTCGAGGCAGCGGGTGATCGGGACCCGGCTGTTGCCCGGCGGCCCCCTTATTCTTATCCCAGGGTCCGAGAAACAGCCAGGGGGCACCGGCCCTGCCACCCTCATCATGGGCCTGAGCGGTAGCGGAGGTTGCATGCTGGCGTCAACGTGATTCCCTATCTCGCGTCCCGATGGAGGGTCTCGAAAGATGTCGTTTCCGAACGAGGAATACGTCTTCGGCTACAGCCGCGAGGAGCTGGAGCGGCTCGGGAAGCAGCACCAGATTTGGGCGGAGGACAACGCGCGACTTCTCGTCCGTGCCGGGTTCGCCCCGGGGGCCACGGTGGTGGATCTCGGCTGCGGGCCCGGATACACGACGCTCGACCTGGCACGCGCCGTAGGGCCGCAAGGGCGCGTCATCGCCGTCGACCGCGACGGCGAGCGATCGCTACCTTTGCTCGAACAGCGGGCCGAGGAGGCAGGGTTCACGAACGTCGAGATCCGGGAAGCCGACCTCGAGGAGCTCGATCTCGAAGCGCAAAGCGTCGACGGTGTGTACGGTCGGCTGGTGCTCATGTACCTTCCCGAGTTGGCGGTCGAGGAGCTGATCTCGCGCCTGGCGCGCTGGCTCAAACCGGGCGGGGCCTGCGCACTTGTGGAGTTCTGCAACTACCGTCACTTTCGCGTCTATCCGCCGAGCCGGCATCTGCCGGTGATCATCGAGGCGCTGATGCAGGCCATCGCGGGTGACCGCGGCTGCAACCCGGAAATCGGCAACGCGTTGCCCGGGATGCTCGCCCGCGTCGGCCTCGGCGTGGACTTTCACGTGAATACCAAGGCGACGCGGGCGACAACGCCGGGCTGGGGCTGGCCGGACGCGTTCTTCCGCGAGCACGTGCCGGGCCTCGTGGAAGCGGGCCACCTGGCGCCGGAAGTCGCCGACGGCTTCTTCGCCGAGTGGGACGAGCGGTCCGCGGACCCGGGTGCCGTCTATTTCAGCGCTCCGTTCATGGAGGTCGTCGGACG
>CBDUAS010000009.1:0-17721 GCA_965365185.1 uncultured bacterium
CTTCGTAGGCTTCCTCGAGCACGTAGCGACGCAGGGACCGCAGATCCTGCTCGCGGTCCCAGGGGCAACCATCGGGCCCCCGCAAGGTCTTCATGATCGTCACGAGGCGTCCGAATGCGGCTTCGGCTTCGCGGTGATCAGACACGTCAATCCTCTGTTGTTCCGATGGGCGGATTCCCGCTTCAAGCGGCGTCCGCCGTCACGTAGGCTCGCTGCCGGCGCGCAGGCAGTCAGGCCGAAATCGCTCCGGCGTTCGCGGTCAGCTCCTGGCACGCTTCGACCAGACCCGCCGCGATTCTAGCAGAGTGCCGAAAGACTCCCGGATGAGCCCGACAACGCCAGCCTCGTGCGGCGCGAAAGGCACGTGTCCCAGGCGGTCGGCACCTCGGCGGCCACGTTGCGAGACTTCCGACGCTTCTTTACACTGCCGTCAGATTGACCCTCCGAAGAGTCAGATCGATCTTCGCCAACGAGCGCCGGATCGATCCTTCGGGCACCCGAGCAGAAGCACATGGACGACGAGAATCTCCCGCAACAAGACGAAGAGCGCCCGCGTATCAAGGTTGTCGACCGGCGAAAGTTCGCCGCCGACGGCACGTTGCGCCCCAACGAAGAAGCGGCTCCGGAGGCGCACCAAGCGGACGAAGACGCGCCACTGTCAACGCCCGACGAGGCGAGCGCCGACAGTGCCAACGCGGCCCGGCCCGCGCATCGTTCCGACAAGGAATCGACGGCAAGACCCCGCGAGGGGACGCACGCGGACGCCAGCGCCGCAGAAGCGAGCCCCGGCGAATCTCCCCCGGCCCCGGACGCTGGGCCCGGCGATGACGGGGAGCAGAGCGGCGACGATTCTCCGATCGTAGGCCCGCAGCCGAGTATTGCCGACCTGCCACGCGATTTCGCCGCTCTCGTGGAGGGCCTGTACTTCGAGGCGATGCTGTACCTGGGCGCCATCCCCGATCCGCGTACCGGTCAAGCGATGGATGACCCCGAGCTCGCCAAGTACAAGATCGATCTGCTGAGCATGTTGCAGGCGAAGACCGAGGGGAATCTGGCTCCGGAGGAGACGCAGCAGCTCGAGGAAGCCCTCTACCAGCTTCGTATGGCGTACTTGCAGAAGACGAAGGTCGTCAAGCTCTGATCCGGAAGCCGTCGGGCTCGGATTTCGACAAACGCCTGGGAATTCTCCAGCACCGTAGCGCGAATCGCTGCTCAGGCTCTTTTACGCGCCAAGATTGACTTGACACTAGTTGACTCAAGTTTTATCTTGATCTCTAGCTAAGGTTCTACATTGATCCCGTTCTCGCGGCATCCGCCGCAGAACCGTTCAAGAGACCGCTCGACAACCCCAGAATATGGATTTCCGCGGGCCTCGGCTCGCTCGGCCACTGCACATCACCGCGGTTGACTCGAGCCGGACAAAAGCCGCCCGTCCGCGTCACGGAGGAAACACCACATGTCCAAGATCATCGGAATCGACCTCGGCACGACCAATTCGGTCGTCGCCGTCATGGAGGGCGGCGAGCCCGTCGTCATCCCGAGCGCAGAGGGCAATCGGACGACGCCGTCGGTCGTGGCGTTCACGAAGGACGGGGAGCGCCTCGTCGGCCAGGTCGCCCGGCGCCAGGCCATCACCAATCCCGAAAACACCATCTTCTCCATCAAGCGCTTCATGGGACGTCGCTACGACGAGGTCAATGAAGAGATGAAGATGGTCCCCTATGAAGTCATCGAGGAGGGCAACGACGTCCGCATCGTGGCCCGCGGCAAGAAGTACTCGCCCCCCGAGATTTCAGCCATGACCCTGCAGAAGCTCAAGTCCGCGGCCGAGGATTATCTCGGCGAGAAGGTCGAGCGCGCCGTGATCACCGTCCCTGCCTACTTCAACGACAGCCAGCGTCAGGCCACCAAGGACGCCGGCAAGATCGCCGGCCTGCAGGTCGAGCGCATCATCAACGAGCCGACCGCAGCCGCCCTCGCCTATGGCCTCGACAAGCAGGCCGACGAGAAAATCGCGGTGTACGACTTCGGTGGCGGCACGTTCGACATCTCGATCCTCGAGGTGGGAGACGGCGTGGTGGAAGTGAAGGCCACCAACGGCGACACGCACCTCGGTGGCGACAACCTCGACCAGCGCATCATCGAGTGGATCGTTGACGAGTTCCGGAAAGACCAGGGCGTCGATCTCGGCAACGATCGCATGGCGCTGCAGCGGCTGAAGGAAGCGGCGGAGAAGGCCAAGATCGAGCTCTCCAGCGTGTCGGAGACGGAAATCAACCTGCCGTTCATCACGGCGGACGAGAGCGGCCCGAAGCATCTCTCGCTGAAGCTCTCGCGATCGAAGTTCGAACAGCTCGTTGCCGACCTGCTCGAGCGCACCATCGAGCCCTGCAAGCAGGCGCTCAAGGACGCCGGCATGAAGGCCGGCGACATCGACGAGGTCGTTCTGGTGGGTGGCTCGACGCGCATCCCGAAGGTGCAACAGCTCGTCACCGAGCAGTTCGGCAAGGAGCCCCACAAGGGCGTGAATCCGGACGAGGTGGTGGCGGTCGGCGCAGCCATTCAGGCTGGGGTGCTGGCAGGGGAAGTCGAGGACGTGCTGCTCCTGGACGTGACGCCGCTGTCGCTCGGCATCGAAACACTCGGAGCCGTGACCACTGTCCTCATCCCGCGCAACACGACGATCCCGACGCGCAAGAGCGAGGTCTTCTCTACGGCGGCCGACAATCAGACGAGCGTGGAGATCCACGTCCTGCAGGGCGAGCGTGAGATGGCGTCGGATAACCGGACGCTGGGCAAGTTCCATCTCGTCGGCATTCCTTCGGCCCCACGCGGCGTGCCGCAAATCGAGGTGACATTCGATATCGACGCCAACGGCATCCTGAACGTGTCTGCAAAGGATCTGGGCACCGGGAAGGAGCAGAAGATCACGGTGACGTCGTCGAGCGGCCTGTCTTCCAGCGAGATCGACAACATGGTCTCGGACGCCGCCTCCCACGCCGACGAGGACCGCGCCCGCCGGGAGCGCATCGATGCGCGCAACCAGCTTGATTCGACGGTTTACCAGACCGAGAAGGTGCTGAGCGAGAACCGCGACAGCCTCGACGGTGCAACGGTCTCGCAGGTCGAGGACGCGATCAAAGGCGCCAAGGAGGTGCTGGAGAACGACGATGCCGCGGCCGAAGCGCTGTCTGGAGCGGCGGAGCGTGTCCACTCCGCGTCGCACGCGATGGCGGAGGCCATGTCCAAGACCGCCGACCCCGGCACTGCGGCGGGCACCGGCGCTGCGGCGGGCGACGAAGAAGAAGTTCTCGAGGCCGAGGTTGTCGACGACGACGGCGAAGCCTCCTGACCTGAGCCGGCGAACCGGGTGGGGCCCTGCCCCACCCGGCCTACCGGACTCCTCGAGAGATCGACATGCTGTCCAGGGATCATTACGCCGTCCTGGGCGTTGCGCCCGACGCCGATGACGAAACCATCGAAGCGGCTTATCGCCGCCTGAGCCGCCGGTATCATCCGGACCTCAATCCGGGCGATGCGCGAGCTGACGCGGCTTTCGAGCGCATTCGTCTCGCCTATAGCGTGCTCACGGACGCACGGGAACGGGAGCGCTACGACCGCGAGGGTCACCCCGCTGCCGATGACATCCAACTCGTGGCCGGGGCCGAAACGTCGGCTTCGCCGGCGAGCGGGAGCAGGTCTTTTCAGGAGCTCTTTCGGCAGCTCTGCGATCACGCCCGACGAACGCGGCCGCAGCGCGGCGGTGATGTGCGCGCCTCGGTCTTCTGCCGGCTGATCGATGCCGAGCGTGGTCGGCGAACGAGTGTCGAGATCCAGCGTTTGGCGGCATGCGCAACCTGCAGTGGACGCGGAAGGGTGCAGATGGATCGAACCGACCTCTGCGCTACCTGCCGGGGCTCGGGCCGCGAGGTCTTCGGCCGCGGCGCGCTGAGCGTGGCGGTGGCTTGCTCGAGTTGCGGCGGCAAAGGTATGCTAACGGGCAGGCGCTGCCCCTCCTGTCGTGGTGCGTCGCTGGTCAGCGAGCGCGCCGTGGTTGCGGCACAGATTCCGCCGGGGGTACTCGACGGGCAGGAGATACGTCTCGCGGGCGACGGTCACCGCGGACTGCGCGGCGGTCCTCCGGGAGATTTGATTCTGACCGTACGGGTGCAGCAGGATCCACGGTTCGAGCGCCGCGGCCCGGACCTGATCACGCGCGTGCCAATCTCCGTGAGCGAAGCGGTCCTCGGTGCCCGGGTGCCCGTGCCGACGCTGGAGAAGCGTCGCGCGACGGTGCGCATTCCCCCCGGGGTGCAAGGTGGGCAGCGTCTCCGCGTTCGCGGCAGGGGCCTGGAAATGGGAAACGGGCGCCGCGGTGATCTCATCGTCGTGGTCGAAATCTGGATTCCGGAGGTGCGGGACGAGGACGCGAAACGGCTCATTCGCGAGTTCGGAGAGCGCACGTCACGGCCCGGCCCCCGCGACGCCCAACGTGCTACGGTGCAACGATGAACGACGACAAGAAAGCCCGCGGCGGCACGTACATGATCAGTGCCGTTGCGGAGCTCTATGACATCCATCCGCAGACCCTGCGACTGTACGAGCGTGAGGGACTGCTGCGACCGGATCGCTCCGAGGGCAACACCCGACTGTACTCGGCGGAGGACCTCGAGCGCCTCGAGCTCATCCTCACGCTGACACGCGAGCTCGGTGTCAACCTGGCCGGCGTCGAGGTGATTCTCAACATGCGCGCGAACATGGCGAAGCTCCAGAGCGAGGTCACCTCGCTGCTGTCGTACGTCCGCGATGAGCTACTGAAGAACGATAGCGAGCTGAAGGGGCGCTTCGAGCAGGCATTGGTGCGCGTCGAAGGCGGCCCCTTGATGGTGCAGACGCGGCGGACCCGGATCAGCGTGCACACGACCGGCCGCGCCGCAGACGGCCGCACCCGCGTGAACGGCGCAGAGGAACCGAGGCGCTCGTGAACGACGCGGATGGCGGCGCCTCCCCCGGTGCGAGCTGCCCGCAGTGTGGCGACACCGGCTGGCGCCCGGCGGGTGATGACCCGGCGGGGCCGGTGCGTCGCTGCGAGTGCCACATCCGTGCCGACGCGCGCCGGCGACTCGACGACGCGCTCATCCCGAGTCGTTACCGGCACGCAACGCTGCGCAACTTCGATATCCATCCGCGGATGGACGGCTCGCTGGACGAGGCCAAGCTCATCGCCGAGAAGTTCGTCGACTCGTTTCCCGACGTCGACAACGGACTGCTGTTCGAAGGTCCGGCCGGCGTTGGCAAGACGCACCTCGCCGTGGCGGTGCTACGGGAGCTGCTGACGCGCTACGGCATCACCGGACGCTTCGTCGACTACCGTGACCTGCTGGGCTCGATCCAGGACTCGTACAACCCGGTGTCGGAGACGTCCGAGATGGAGATCCTGCGCCCCGTTCTGCGCGCCGACGTGCTGTTGCTCGACGAGCTCGGCACCCGCCGGCCGACGGCCTGGGTGCGCGACACCGTCACCCAGATACTCAACGACCGTTATCGCGGCCAGAAGCTCACCTTGATCACGACCAACTACGGTGATCAGGACAGCGAGGGCCTCGACACCCTCGAGGACCGCATCGGTCCCTACGCCCGCAGCAGGCTGTACGAGATGTGCCGCAATGTGCCGATGCGCGGTGAAGACTTCCGCAAGCATCTCCGCAGCGCCTCCGATCGCCCGATCTCCTCCTCCGTCGAGCCTACTTCCACGACCTGACCCGGGCACGACGCTTCTGCTCGCTCCGGGCCATGAGACCAGAGCTAGCCGTGCCCCAGGTCGCCCCACAAGTACTGGAAAAGCGCCACCGCAACGGGACCGGCGGTGTCGGATCGTAACGTTCGCGGTCCGAGGGAGAACTTCTCCGCCCCTTCTGCCACGGCGGCTTCGACCTCGGCGACAGACCAGCCCCCCTCGGGACCGACGAGCACGGAAACTGCGGCGGCCGCGGGCACGATGCTCGCCGGCGGTGCCTGCGGCTGGGCGATGAACAGCGGTCGCGGCAGACTACGCCATTCGAGCTGATCGAAGACGGTTACCGGGTCGATCGCCGGCACGCGCGTGCGCCCGCTCTGCTCCGCAGCGGCCTGCGCTACCCGCCGCCAACGCTCGCCGCGACGAGCACGGGCCGCCGGGCCGCCCGCGGTGCGCTGGCTGCGCTCCGCGAGCACCGGTACGATGCGCCCGACGCCGAGCTCCGTGACCTGGCGGACGATGGCGTCCATACGGCTGGGGCGCGCCGTCACGGCCTGAACCAGACAGCTATCGAGCGACGACTCGACCGTCTTGTCGATGGCGGCGAGCAAGCGCAGCGCCGCACTGGAGCGATTGATGGCGACGATCTCCGCGCGCGCCTCGCCCCCCTCACCGTCAAACACGTGCACCACCTCGCCGGGACGCAGTCGCAGGACGCGGAGATGTCGGTGGGTGCCACCCTCAACCTGCAGCAGACCGGCCTCGTTCGGCTCCAGAGAGCCGACACGAAATCGCCGCACCCGGGAGGCGGTCAACGGACGAGGTTGCGAAGCCGGTCCCACCAGCTTTCCGGCTGTGCCTCGATTTCGGGCTCGTCCGTGACCTCCGCGAGTTGCTCGATGAGGGCACGCTGCTCAGCGCTAAGATGCGACGGCGTCACCACCTGCACGGCGACGCGTAGACCTCCCGGGCGGCCGCCATTGAGCGACGGCATGCCGCGCCCGCGGATCTCGAACATCTCGCCGCCCTGAGTGCCCGCAGGGATGTCGAGCCGCGCCGGCTCGCCGTCCAAGGTCGGCACCTCGAGGGTGCCGCCGAGAGCGGCCTTGGGAAACGAGATCGACGCCCGGGTGAACAGATCCTTGCCGCGACGAACGAACATCGGATGTTCGCGCACGCCGATGACGATCTCCAGGTCGCCCGCCGGCGCGCCGCGCAGGCCGGCAGCCCCCTCGCCACGCAGTACCAAGCGAGAGCCGGTATCGACGCCGGCCGGGACCCGCACCGTCACCTCGCTGGTCTCCGGCACCCGGCCCTCTCCCGAACAGCCGGCACATGGATCGCTGATCACGGTGCCGGTGCCGCTGCAGGCGCCGCACGGGCGGGCAATGGCGAGAAACCCGTGCCGCTGCTGCACGGCACCGCTGCCGCCGCAACGGCTGCAGGCCTCGGCACCCGACCGGCTGGTGGACCCGGTCGCGTCGCACTCATCGCAACGAACGTGTCGTCGCAACTTGATGCTCTTGTCGATGCCCGTGGCCGCGGCCTCGAGGTCGATTTCCAACTCGACGCGAAGGCTCGCACCGCGACTCGATCGCGTCCGGTTCATACCGCCCATGCTGCCGAACCCGAAGCCGAACAGGTCACCGAGGATGTCGGAGAAGTCCGCGAAGGCGTCGGCATTGAACTGCGGCTGCCCCTTCAGCCCGGCCTCGCCGAAGCGGTCGTAGACGGAGCGCTTTTGCTCGTCGCTGAGCACCGCGTAGGCCTCAGCGGCTGCCTTGAAACGCTCTTCGGACTCCGCGTCGCCGGGATTGCGGTCGGGATGGTATTTGAGCGCCGCTTGGCGGTAGGCGCGCTTGATCTCGTCCTTGGAGGCGTCCGGACGCACGCCGAGGATCCGGTAGAAATCG
The DNA here is from genome assembly GCA_965365185.1 of uncultured bacterium. Classification (GTDB taxonomy): domain Bacteria; phylum Acidobacteriota; class UBA890; order UBA890; family UBA890; genus CBDCGW01. The sequence continues at coordinate 7,651 of CBDUAS010000009.1, forward strand.
CGCTCAGCCATCGTCGCGCCCGCCGTCTTCTTCGGCAACGGCGACATCCTCCCGGTCCTCCCGGGAGTCCGCTACGTCGGTATCGGCGGACGGCTCTTCGGCATGCGCCACGACGACGGTCGCCGGTCGGATCAGCCGGTCATCCAGACGATAGCCCGGCTGGTAGACCTCCAGCACCCGGCCGGCGGGAACCTCGTCCGTCTGGTGACGAGCGATCGCCTCGTGATATCGAGGATCGAAAGGCTCCCCACGCGGCTCCAGGCGCTCGACACCAAGCTGTTCGAGCACCTTGTGCACGCTCCTGAGGATGAGCTGCATTCCCTCGTGGTAAGTGCGGGCGTCGTCCGACTCCACCTCGACGGCGCGCTCGAAATCGTCGATGACCGGGACGAGGCCTTCCAGCAAACGCGCCTGTGCGACGGCTGACATCTCCGATCTTTCCTTCTGTGCGCGCCGCCGAAAGTTGACCAGTTCCGCCTGACGGCGCAGCGATTGGTCTTGCAGCCGCTCGATCTCCGCGCGCGCCGTCTGCAGCTCGCCTTCGAGCTCTTCCCGGGTCATCTCAGCGAGGTCGAGGTCGTCGTCACCAGGCGTTCGCGCAACGACGTCGTCCCTCGCGTCGCCGTCATCCCCGGCGCCCTGCGCAGGAGCCTCAGCGGATTGTTCGTCTTCTTCGTGTCTCACGGTCGTTTCTCGTCATCCGGCCGCGTGTGTCGCGCAACCGGCTCTCTTTCGTGGTTTCGGTTCCTGGGTGGGTTCGGTTCCCGTGCTGTCGGTGTGCCCCGCGAACGCCACGGACCTCCGCCCTCCTCTTGCCGGCGATCTCAGGCACACAGACGGGTGACCAGGTCGCTGGTGACTCGCGCCATCGTCTCCACCATCGGGATTGTCTGTTCGTAGTGCATGCGAGCCGGCCCGAGAACGCCGAGAGCACCCAGCGGCCTGTTGCCCGAGCGGTATCCCGCTGCAACGAGGGCACAGCCTCCGAGAACCTCCGGCAAGCCGTCGCGGCCGATGAGGACCCGGGGTCCCGAGCCCGTACCGCAACTCGCCAGCAGCCGGCTCAGCTCGCTGCCTTCTTCGAACGCCGCGAAGATGTCTTGCAGCGTCGCCCGCTCGGTAAGCTCTCGGCTTTCGAGCAAATGGAACGCCCCCTCGACGAGTACTGCGGCCTGGTCGATGGCGTCCCCGAGTGACCGGCGCACCAATCGCATGGCAAGCACCTCGTCGCGCAAGGATAGCGTTTCGCCGGTTCGGCGGCGCACCTCGTCGCGAAGCTGGCGCAGGGTGCAGCCGGCAAATCGTCGTCGCAGGTACCCCGCGGCGCGCTCGAGCTCTTCGTCGGCGAGAGGTTCGTCGAACGCGATGGTGCGCGTATGCACGCTGCCGCTCGCGGTTACGAAGACCACCGAGACACGCTCCGGGCCGACCCGAACGAGCTCGACGTGGCGGATGTCCGCCGCCGCCGGCGGCGGCGCCAGCACCATGCCCACGTGCCGGGTCGTTTCGGACAGCACCAAGCACGCACGCTGCAGCACTGCCTCGAGCTCCGGCTGCGCCTCATCGAGCTGCTCGCGAATGCTGTTCTCGTCGATCGGCTCGAGGTCTCCCTGTTGCATGATGTGACCAACGTAGGCGACGTAACCCGCCGCCGTCGGCGTGCGCCCGGCGGAGGTGTGCGCTTGAGTGAGATAGCCTTGCCTCGCCAGCTCCGCCATGGCGTTGCGAACGGTCGCCGAGCTCACCTTCTCGGCGAGCTGCGCGGCGACGGTCACCGATCCCATGGGCTGCCCGGTAGCGATGAAATGGCGCACGACCACATCCAGAATGGCGGCACCTCGGGCGCTCAGGTCGGTCTTCATAAGAGATCGCTCGTTCGCGGTTAGCACTCGCACCTATCGAGTGCCAAAAGAGGATGGAACAATGGCCGCGGTGGGCTGTCAAGTCCGGGTGGTGCGCGGCGACGGCTTCCGCCAGACGCGGCTAACCCCATGTTATCATGGGCTTTAATGTCCTCTTCGTCCGAAACACCGAAGCCGCGACGGAGGCGATCTCCGAAACCTCGTAACCCGGCGCCGTCCGCCCGCAAACGGACATCCGGCGCCGCAACCGAGGCAAAGAAGGAGAGCAAAGCCGCCTCGCCGGCGAACTTCGTCAGCCGCGCAACGTCCACGCTCTTGCGGCCGCGGTACCTGTTGCTCGCCGCATTCGCCTCGCTTTTTGCCGGGGCCGGCGTCGGTACGGCGATGGTTTACCTGCCCGACCCCACACAGGTACGGGTGCTGGAGAACTACGAGCCCGACATGCAGGTCATCCTTTACGACGACCAGGGCGAGATCTTCTCCGAGCTGGAAGCGAGAGAACGGCGGAAGCTGGTGGCATACCAGGACATTCCCGAGCAGCTCCGCAACGCCCTGCTGGCGATCGAGGACAGCCGCTTCTTCTGGCACGTCGGCGTCGATCCGATCGGCGTGCTCGGTGCGGTTCGCGAGAACATCACCGACGGTTTCGGCGCCCGCGGCGCCAGCACCATCACCATGCAGCTCGCCCGCGGCATGGGATGGTCCAGCCCCGAGAAGACGGCCATCCGGAAGCTCGTCGAGGCCTTCTACTATGCCCTGCAGACCGAGCGGTACTTTTCGAAGGAGCGCATCCTCGAGCTGTACATGAACCAGATCTTCATGGGGCACGACGCGTACGGTTTCGGTGCCGCCGCCGAGCTCTATTTCGACAAGGATCTCGACGAGCTGACGCTGGCGGAGTCGGCCCTGCTGGCGGGTATCGTGCAGCGGCCGAACGACTACTATCCGCTGGAACGCAACCAGGAACGTGCCTTCCGGCGTCGCGACCTGGTGCTCGCGCGCATGGTCTCTCAGGGCTTCATCACGGAACAGGAGCGCCAGGAGGCCCGGCTGGAACCGCTGGACCTGGCCGACAACGACCGTAGCGAGGAGCTCGGCGCCTACTTCACCGAGGAGATCAGGCGGACGCTGATCAACGAGTACGGCAGCGACTACCTGTACAGCTCGGGCATGCGGGTCTCGACGACGCTGGACCCACGCATCCAGGCCGTCGCCGAGAAGGCCCTCGACCAGGGGCTGCGCAACACCGACAAGACACAGGGATGGCGCGGTGTCGAACGCAACCTCCTGGACGAGGGGATCGACCTGACCGAGCACGACGAGGCACGTTGGGCTCGGCCCATCGAGCCCGGCGATTACGTGCCGGCGATCGTGCTGGAGTCGAACAACGAGCGGGCACTCGTGCGGGTCGGTTTCTACACCGGTGAGATCACGCCCGAGGGCGCCGCCTGGACGCAGTTCGGCAGAGCCGAGAACGTCCGGCTGGAACGACTGCTGCGGCCCGGCGACCGCATTTCCGTGCACGTCACCGAGCTCATCGACGACATCACACTGGGGCTCGAGCTCGATCAAGAGCCAGAGCTCGAGGGCGCCGTCATCGTGGTCGAGAACTACTCGGGTGAGATCAAGGCCGAGGTGGGCGGTAGGCGTTTCGACGACAGCGAGTTCAACCGGGCGCGGCAGGCGGTACGACAGACGGGATCGGCCTTCAAGCCCCTCGTCTACGCCGCGGCGTTGGCCGCGGGCCATACGCCCGGCGACCTCATCGTCGATATGCGGTCGGCGTTCGAGGACGGCAATCGGCAACCCTACGAGCCGCGAAACCACAACGACGAATACGTCGGCATCACCACGTATACCGAGGCCCTGGCACGCTCGCGGAACGTCGTAGCCGTGGCGGTGCAGCACAGCGTCGGGGGCGATCGGGTCATCGAGATGGCGCGGAATCTCGGCATCACCGCCAACCTCCAGGATTACCTGTCGCTGGCGCTGGGCACCGTCGACATATCGCTTTGGGAAATGACCCGGGCCTATTCGGTGTTCGCCAACGGCGGCGTGCGCGTCGAGCCGCATCGGATTCGACTGGTGGTGGACCGCGAAGGACGGCCGTTGACCGTCGTGCCGCGACAGTCGGAGCAGGTCATGGACGCCGACATCGCGTACCTGATGGTGCGGATGCTCAACAACGTCATCGAGTACAGCTTCGACGGTGGCAGGCAGGGCGGCAGCGGCCGCCGCGCCCGGCCCCTTTCCCGCGAGCTCGGGATGGACCTCGCCGGCAAGACCGGCACCACCCAGGAATACACGGACGCCTGGTTTGTCGGCTTCTCGCCCTATCACACCATCGGTGTGTGGGTGGGGCACGACACGAAGAAACAAATCGGTCCGGGCCGCGAGGGAGCGAACACCGCACTGCCGATCTGGATCGAGGTGATGCGAGCGGCGAGCGAGGGCCTCGAAGCGAAGCAGTTCGACGTTCCGGTTGGTGTCGAGCTGCGCACCATCGATGCTCGCACAGGGCTGCTGTCGAGCAACGAGTGCGGCGCATCGGTGGTGGTGGCTTTTCGCGAGGGTACCGGCCCGACCCGCGTATGCACCGCATCAGAGGCCAGGATTCTGTCGATGAACGAGTATCAGCAAGCCTATTTCATCGATCAGATCCGCAGCGGTGGGCGCTGAGCAGCGGTAGGACAGCCGCGTTCGGGCGAGGAGCCGGCCCGGGTCCGGCAGGCGCCTAGCTCAACCTCCGGCCCGCCGACGCACCGCCGACGCCGATGTCAGTCGCCGTCGTCTGCGTCAGAGACCTTCTCGCCGGTGGCGTTCCAGCGGAGGTACGCCTCCGCAAACGGGTCGAGCCTTCCGTCGAGCACGGCGTTGACGTCCCCGATCTCCAGGTCGGTGCGGTGGTCTTTTGCCATCTGGTAGGGATGCAGTACGTAAGAGCGGATCTGCGAGCCCCAGCCGATCTCCTTCTTCTCCCCCTGCTTTTCGGCGATGCGCTTGTCCTGCTCGAGTCGCTCGAGCTCGTAGAGACGGCTCTGCAGGACCTTCATCGCCATGGCCCGATTCCGGTGTTGTGACCTTTCTGCCTGGCACTGCACCACCGTACCGGTGGGAAGGTGCGTGATGCGGACGGCCGAATCGGTGACGTTGACGTGCTGCCCACCGGCTCCACTCGAGCGATAGGTGTCGATTCGCAGGTCCTTTTCGTCGATGTCGATCTCGATCTCGTCGTCGATCTCGGGAGACACCATCACCGAGGCGAACGATGTGTGGCGCCTGCTGCTGGCGTCGAACGGAGAGATGCGGACGAGGCGGTGCACGCCGATCTCTCCCTTCATGTACCCGAAGGCAAAATCTCCCTCGACCCGGATCGTGGCGCTCTTCAGCCCTGCTTCCTCGCCGGGTGTCTCGTCGAGGACCTCGATCCTGTAGCCACGCGTCTCCGCCCAGCGCGCGTACATCCGAAAGAGCATCGCCGCCCAGTCTTGCGACTCGGTTCCTCCGGCGCCGGAATGGATCTCCAGGAGAGCCGGGCGCTGATCGTCGGGGTCGCCCAACAAGTGCGCCACCTCGCGTTCCGAGAGCTCGGCTTCGATTTCCTTGATCGCCTCGGCCAGGAGGGTCAGGGCCTCCTCCTCGCCCTCCTCCGCGAGCTCCAGCATCGCCACGGCGTCGCGCAGCTCCGCGTCGAGCCGCTCGCCGGCGCGCAAACGTTCCTCGAGAACGGTGCGCTCGCGGAGAACAGCAGCGTCGCCGCCCTCGTCCCAGAATCCGGCCTCTGCCATCTGCTTCTCGATGTCCGCCAGTCGCTCCTGCGCTCCGGCCGGGTCAAAGATGACCTCCCAGGTCGGCGTAGCGGGAGCGAAGCTCGTCAAGTTGGCGTCGGAGGTCGTCGATCATGTCGTTCTCTCGGGACGTTTTGTTTTGTCCTTTTCGGCACGAAGCTCGCCCGCTGCGCGTGCGCCCCACGCGGCCAGCGAGCCCGCCAGGGCCAACAGTACACAAAGCCAGGGCAGCACGTCGCCCCAGCGAACGTAAAGCGTCATCTCGGAGCGCGGCAGGACCCGTGCCGTGGTCAGCGCCGACCGATCCAGCGAGGTCACGGCGAGCACCCGGCCCCACGGGTCCACGATACCGGAAATCCCGGTGTTCGCCGCCCGCACCAGGTAGCGACGCGACTCTACGGCGCGCATTCTGGCCATGGAGAAGTGTTGATACGGCGCGAAGGTATCGCCGAACCAAGCGTCGTTGGTAATCGTGGTGACAAACGTGGCTCCGCGAGCCACCTGTCGGCGGACGTGGTCCGGAAAGACGATCTCGTAGCAGATCGCCATGGCGAACGCCGGCACGCCGCCCGACGGATCGGAGAACAGCTCCTGATCGCGATCGCCGCGGCGAAAGCCGGCGATCGCATCGACCAGCGGCGCCACGAAGCGAAAGAGCCAGTTCAACGGCACGTACTCGCCGAACGGAACAAGGCGCACCTTGTCGTACCGACCGGCCCACTCGCCGTCGGCACCGATAACGAAGGCGGCGTTGCTTACCCACGGGTCACCGTCGACGGAAAGACCGAAGTGCGGGCTGCCGACGACCATCGTGGTGGCATTCCGGCGGGCGAATTGCGCCAGCGTCGCCCGGGTCGACGGGTCTCCTCCCAGCCCCCCGCGCACCGGCACGGAGGACTCCGACCAGACGATCAGGTCGGCGCCCGCGGCGACCGCATCCGAAGACAGGCGCAGGTGGTTTTCGAGGATCGAGCGTAGCTCGCCCGGGTCCCAAACCCTGCTCTGCTCGACGTTTCCCTGCACCGTGGCAACCAGCAGCCCGTCGGCGCGGATCTCGCCGTTGCTCTCCGCACCCCCGGTATCCATCGGCGGCGCACCCGACAGGCGCACGACCCCATAAGCAAACAGAGCGAGCAGCACCGCGGCGGTCAGCGACACGGACGCCAACGCCCGGCGGCCGGCGACAACCCGCTGAGCGATCGCCAGGTTCACGAGCACGGCGATGAAGCTGAGTCCCCAGACGCCGGCAAGGTCCGCGGCCTGCATCATCGGCGCCGATCTGCCGGCCGCGTATCCGAGCAACGACCAGGGAAACCCGAAAGGCAGGAGCGTCTGCAGGTACTCGAGCGAGACCCAGGCGGCGGCAAACACCGCGGCTCCGCCGAGGCCCCGGCGCACGGCGAACGGGATCAGCAAGGCCACCAGAGCCGTGTTGAGCGCCATCCAAAGCGCCAGCAGCGCCGCCACTGCGGCGCCCGCGGCGATCGGCATGCCGCCGTGCAGGACCATCACGTGAGAGATCCAATAAAGCGATACCGCCCGCCACACGAATCCCGCAACCAATCCGGCCCACCAACGGCGCCACGGAGGCGCACCGCGAAGCGCCAAGACCAGCGGAACGAGGGCCACCCACACGAGGAAATGCAGGTCAGGCGTGGGAAAGGACGCCGCCAGTGCGAGACCACTGGCGATCGCCCAGGGCCACCATGAACGCTTTCGGGAGCCGGAGGCGTTCGCTCCGGGCGCGGTGTCGTTCAGCCTTCGGTCACCCAGCTAGTGTCGATGTCCGAACGGTTGAGCAATTCGGCCTCGACGCGCTCGGCGTCCCCCCGGGATCCGTACCGACCGACACGTACACGGTAGTAGGTCGTGCCGCTCACGTCGGCGGAGACCACGAAAGCTGGAAAACCGTCCGCCACCAGCGCCGCCAGCAGCGCCGCCGCCGCCGCTTTCTCCGGCGTCGACCGCACCTGCACGATCCATCTACTTGCCAGCGATGCATCGTGACGGGGTAACCCGGCCGGGCTTTCCGCCACCACGCGAGCCGGCTGCTCTTCGACCGGCCGGGACGGCGTGAACTCCGGCGCCGCCATTTCCTCGGCCGGCGGCGGTGTGGTCGCGGGCTGGTCCTCGGTCGTCGGCTGGGAAGCGCCGTCGTCGGTGGCCGCGGGCTCGTTCACCGCCTCGTAGAACCCCAGCGGCTGCTCTTCTGCGGCAGCCTGCTCGCTGTCACCGGGCACTGCAGCCTGCCAATCGCCGGCGTCCCCGGACTCGGTCCGCCCGCTGCCGATCACCACGCCGAGCCAGAAGATCGCCACGCCGACCACCGCGGCCCCGAGGACAGCCAAGACCAGGTGGGGTGTGTTGAGCTGGATCTCGTAGAAGCTTTGATCGTCGTTCATCGGACTCAACCCCTTCTTTCATCGGCGCAGCCCGGCACCGGGGGCTGGCCGGGCGGCGCTGGGGCTGGGCAGCGCCGTGCTACGTCATCGCATCCTTGTCAGCGACGATACCGTCGCGTCAGCGGTATGGATTCTATGCTAATACGGTCGCGGATGGGCGGGTGGCCCGCCGATTTCCTGCAGATGCCGTCTATTCGCGCTCCCAAAGGTAGGCGGAATCCTCGATGCGGCTGTCGCCGCCGTCGTTGACTGCAAAGCGCGACGGGCGAAAGTTGGCACCCCCGTACTCGCCGTTCTTGTTGAGCGCGTAGAAGTTGAGCGAGAAATCCGGCGTGCCGTCCTCGCGCAAAAGCCGGGGATCGACGGTCTTGCGGGCGACCCGCCGCATCACCTCCAGGCAGGCGTCTTTCGGGTGCTGTCCCTGGCGCATGAGCTCGACCGCCAGGAAGGAACAGCAATCCAGCAAGTTGGCTTCACCCCGGCCCGTCGAACCGGCGGCGCCGACATCGTTGTCGACGTACAGGCCGGCACCGAGAATCGGCGAATCACCGACGCGGCCCGGAATCTTCCAGCTCAGTCCGCTGGTCGTCGTCACGCCGGATATGTCACCGGCCGCGTTGACGCAGTTGCAGTTGATGGTGCCGTGGTGGCGGAAGAACGGATCAAACGGGTTGTCGACGTCCGGATCATTGGAGGCCTCCATGGCACCGCTTCTTCCGCCGCGACCCGGCGCCGGCAGCCAGTCGTCGCGATCCGACATGTTCTCCTTCCACTGCAGCCAGCGCTCGCGGGCGCGATCGGTCAGCAGGTTCTCCACCGGGAGGCCGTGAGCCCGGGCGAAATCCTGCGCACCCTGGCCGACGATCAGCACGTGGTCGGTGCGCTCCATGACCAGCTTGGCCACTTTCGACGGGTTCTTGATGCCCTCGATTGCGGCAACGGCGCCGCCGTTTCGCGTCGGCCCGTGCATCACGGAGGAATCGAGCTGGACGACCCCGGCCTCGTTCGGCAGACCACCGTAGCCGACGCTGGTGTCCTCGGGGTCCTCCTCGACGAGATTCACGCCGGCGATCACGGCGTCGAGCGTGTCTTCGCCGGCCTGGAGCCTCTCCATGGCCCGCTTGCACGCCGCCAGCCCGTTGGCGCTCGAAATCACCAGCGGTCGCGTACCCTGCGGTCGAGAGACGTGAACGGCCGGGGCGGCGATCGCACTCTTGCCGCTCAGCGCGCCGAAGCCCGCCGCGGCCCCGATCTTCATGACTCCCCTGCGGCTCCAACGCTTTCCCACGTTCGCCTCCTTGTCCGAGCGTCTCAACCCACGCGTCCGTACCGGTCTTCGATACGGACGACGTCATCCAGGTGAGGGGTCGACACTTCGAAAACATCGCACGTCGAGATGGCGCGCATGCGGTGGACGGTTCCCGGCGGGATGTGTCTCGACTCCCCCGGATCGAGGATGTGCGCCACCAACTCATCGTCCTCCGCGAGTTCGAGCTCGAGCTGACCCGAGGACACGTACACGGTCTCGTCCTTGACCTCGTGGTACTGCAGGCTGAGCTGCTCGCCCTCGTCGATATGCAGGATCTTACCGACGTACTTGTCGGTATCGGCAAAGATCAGCTCGTAGCCCCAGGGCTTCTCAACGCGATGCATGCAACCTCCCGTCGGGCCGGTCGTCGGCCGACCACCATCTCAGTTCTTCGCCAGGTCCGGAAACACGGCCAGCAATTCAGGCAGTGCCAGGGCCTCGATCTCGTCCGCGGTTCTGAGCTCGAACGCTTGTGCCAGGATGCCGCGCGCCTTTTCGTGGCTCAGGCGCCGAACGACGTTCTTGATCAGCGGCACGGCGCTCGGGCTCATGCTCAACTGGTTGATTCCGAAACCGATCAAGATCAGCGCCGAGAGCGGATCGGCGGCCATCTCGCCGCACATGCTAACCGGGATCTGCTTTTCCCGCGCGGTCTCGACCACATGCCGCAGGACTCGCAAGACCGCCGGGTGTAGCGGCTCGTAGAGGTG
>CBDUAS010000010.1:0-17604 GCA_965365185.1 uncultured bacterium
TCTCGCAGGGCGTCGCACAGGCGGATTTCAACAGCTACGGCTCCCGCCGCGGCAACCACCACGTGATGACGCGCGGGACATTCGCCAACGTGCGGGTGCGTAACCAGCTGGCACCCGGAACGGAGGGCGGCTGGACGGTCGACTTCACCCGCGACGAGGTCACCAGCATCTACGAGGCCAGTCTGTCGTACCGCGATGCCGGCATCCCGCTGGTCGTCATCGCTGGAGCCGACTACGGCATGGGATCGTCTCGCGATTGGGCCGCGAAGGGTACCTACCTGCTCGGCGTGCGGGCCGTGATCGCCCGCTCCTTCGAGCGCATCCATCGCAGCAACCTGATCGGAATGGGTGTTCTGCCGCTCACGTTTGCCGAAGGGCAGGACGCCGACGCGCTCGGCCTGGACGGCACCGAGACCTTCGACATCGATGTGCCCGAGGACCTGCGACCCCGCCAGGCCATTCACGTCGTGGCTCGTAAGGTGGACGGCAGCGAGGTGCCGTTCACCACGACTTGCCGCGCCGATAGCCCTGTCGAGATCGACTACTACCGCAATGGGGGAATCCTGCACACGGTCCTGCGGCGCATGGCGAACCCCTGAAGGCCGGTGTCCGCAGTCGATCTGGACGCGCTGGCGCGCGAGTGCGACATCGAGTTCACCCGCGCTTCCGGCCCCGGCGGTCAGCACCGCAACAAGGTCGAAACGGCCGTGCGCGTCACCCATCGCCCCTCCGGGGTGGTGGTCGTCGCCGCGGACAGCCGCTCGCAGGCGAAGAACAGAATCACGGCGCTGGAGAGACTCGCGCAGAAACTTGCCACAATCGAACGGGAAAGGCGGCTGGAACAGCAACGGCGAAACCGGCCACACACCCGGCCCACGAGGGCATCGCAACGCAAGCGGCTGGAGCAGAAACGGCGCCGTGCCGAGAAAAAGAAGGGTCGGCGGCCTCTGCGGCGACCGCTCGACGACTGACACCCGGATACGAACTTGAGCCTGACCAACCCGTCAACGGACCCGGCGGCCGGCGGCATCGCCCACGCCATCTCACTCCGCGGCGTCAGCAAGAGCTTCACGGAGGGCGAGACCCGACACGTCGTGCTCGACGGCGTCGATCTCGACGTTGCGCCCGGAAGCTTCGTGACGCTGCTCGGACGCAGCGGCTCGGGAAAGTCGACGCTGCTCAACCTGATCAGCGGTATCGACGCGCCTGACAGCGGCAGCGTCGTGGTCGCCGGCCGGCCTTTGCACCAGGTAAGCGAGCAGGAGCGCTCGTTGTTCCGCCGTCGACACATCGGGTTCGTCTTCCAGTTCTTCAACCTTCTGCCGACACTGACCGTGGCGGAGAACGTGCTGCTGCCGATGCAGCTCAACGGCCTTCCCGGTGGCACCGCGGCGGCCGCGAAGCTGCTCGACAGCGTTGGCCTCGCCGACCGGCGCGAGGCGTTTCCCGACCGCCTCTCCGGGGGCGAGCAGCAGCGGGTGGCCATCGCCCGGGCGCTCGCTCACGACCCCGAGATCGTTCTTGCCGACGAGCCCACCGGCAACCTCGATATCGCCATCGGCCGCGATATCCTCAACCTGCTGCTGGAGCTTGCCCGCGACCGGAACAAGACGCTCCTCGTCGCCACGCACAGCCACGAGGTTGCGGGCGCCGCCGACAGGGTCCTGCGGGTCCACGACCACGGTCTCATTCAGGTTTCCAAGGACGACCTGTGACGCTCCTGACCCGCTCCAGCGTGCGCTATCTCGACTCCCACCGCTGGCAGTTCGGCCTTTCGATCGTCGGTGTGGCGCTCGGCGTCGCCGTCGTCGTCTCGGTCGACCTGGCCAACGCCAGCGCCCAGCGCGCCTTCGAGCTGTCGAGCGACACCATCACCGGGAGCACGACCCACCAGGTCGTCGGTGGTCCCGCAGGGGTCCCGCAAGACCTGTACGTGCGGCTGCGGACGCAGGTCGGACTGCGGCGTGCGGCGCCGGTCGTCGAGGGGTATGTCAGCTTGCCGCAAGCCGACGATGAGAGCTCGTTCACCGGCCGGCGGCCGCTGCGCATTCTCGGCGTCGACCCGTTCAGCGAACGGCCGTTTCGCGCCGGCCTGGGGACGGGCCCGTTGCAGCTCGACCTGAACAGCTTCCTGACGGTGCCCGCCGCCGTGCTCCTGTCCAGCGACACAGCCACCGACCTGGGCGTTGCGGTGGGTGACCGGTTCGAAGTGGACGTCGGCTCCCGACGGCGCGAGCTTCTCGTGACCGGGGTGCTCACGCCCCCCAGCAGAGCCGACGCCGAGGCCGTCGCCGACCTGCTGGTGAGCGATATCTCCACTGCACAGGAGGCCCTCGGCCTGAACGACCGCTTGACCCGCATCGATCTGATCTTCGACGACACCGAGGAGGGCGCCCGTCGCCTCGATCGCCTCCGCGCCGAGCTTCCCCAGGGAGTCCGCCTCATCCCCGCCCAGGCACGCACCGAGACAACGCGGCAGATGACCCGTGCGTTCCGCCTCAACCTGCGGGCGCTGAGCCTGTTGGCCCTGGTTTGCGGCGTCTTTCTGGTCTACAACACCATGTCGTTCTCGGTCGTGCAGCGGCGTCAGATGATCGGAACCATGCGCGCCATCGGCGTCACCCGCGGTGAGATCTTCCGGTTGATTCTTGCCGAGGCCACCATGATCGGGCTTGCGGGAACGGTCCTGGGCCTCATCGGTGGGGTCGCCATCGGCCGCATGCTGGTGGCGCTGGTCACGCAGACGATCAATGATCTGTATTTCGTGGTCTCGGTAAACAGCCTGGCGCTCGACCCCCTGTCGTTGGGCAAAGGTGCGGCGCTGGGCATTGCCGGGTCGGTGTTCGCCTCCCTGCCTTCGGCTTTGGAGGCCACCGGTGCGCCACCACGGGCCGTTCTCATGCGCTCCCAGGTCGAGGCGCGCGCCCGGCGCCGTGCTTTCCCGACGGCATTGGGAGGGACGGTGCTCCTGGCCGTCGGGGGCGCGATGCTGCTGCTGTCCGGGCGCGACCTGCTGCTCAGTTTCGTGGCCCTCTTCTTCACCATTATCGGCTTCGCGTCGCTGACTCCGGCAGCCGTCGTCGTTGGCATGCGCCTCGCGGCGCCCCCGATGGGACGCGCGCTCGGGCCTTTGGGCCGCATCGCCACGCGTGGCGTCACGGCGTCGCTGAGTCGCACGGCGGTTGCCATCGCGGCGCTGATGATCGCCATCTCGGTGGTCGTGGGCGTCGGCGTGATGATCGACAGCTTCCGGGGCACGGTCACCCGCTGGCTCGGCACCATTCTCGTGGCCGACCTGTACGTCGCTCCTCCGGCCCCCGGCGCCACACCGGTGTCCTTCGAGCTCGATGCCGAGACCCGGTCCCGCATCGAGAGCGTCGATGGCGTCGACCGCATCAGCACGGTTCGCGGCCTCGACATCCCGACCGCGGCGGGGGGACGCGTTCGCCTCGCCGTGTTCGACATCGACGCCCGCGGTCAAGCGGGATTCCGCTTCACCTCCGGCGATGCCGACGAGATCTGGTCCGCCGTCCTCCGTCAGGAGGCGCTCATCGTCACCGAGCCGTACGCTTACCGGTACGGCACCCGCGTGGGCTCACAAATCGAGCTGCTCACCGACCTTGGCCCACGCGACTTTACGGTCGCCGGCATCTACTACAACTACGCCTCCGAGGAGGGGCTGGTTGCCATGGACCGGCGAGCCTACGAACGCTATTGGAACGACCGCACGATCTCCGGGTTTTCGGTCTACCTGGACGAGGGTACGGACCTGACGGAGACATCCAGGCAGATCCGCGCCGCCCTCGGCGACCGCGAGATGGTCATCCAGTCGAACCGGGCGCTGCGGCAGATCTCGCTCGAGGTATTCGACCGCACGTTCCTGATCACCGGGGTGCTGCGCCTGCTGGTTACCCTGGTGGCCGTCATCGGCGTGCTCAACGCCCTGATGTCGTTGCAGCTCGAGCGTGCCCGCGAGATCGGCGTCCTGCGCGCGCTGGGCCTCACTCCCCGCGAGGTCTGGCGGCTCGTCGCCTCGCAGTCGGGGCTGATGGGAGCCGCGGCGGGCGCACTGGCATTGCCCGTCGGCCTCTGTCTCGCCGCCATCATGGTCTTCGTCATCAACCGGCGCTCATTCGGGTGGACGCTCGACATGGAGGTTGCCCCCGCGATCCTGTTGCAGGCGTTCTTGTTGGCGCTGATCGCCTCCCTGGTTGCCGGTCTTTACCCGGCGTACCGATCGTCGAACACCCGGCCCGCCGTGGCGCTGCGCGAGGAATGATGCGCCGCCTCGCGACCTCCTGCGCCCGACTCGTCGCCGCGGCTGCCGCCGCGACGACGCTGTCGGCGGCGGCCTGCTCCCCTGGTCCGGTACCTGAGGAACCGGAGCGCCTCTCCGTCGCCGACGTGCTCGGCGGGGCCGCGGCTGCCGGATTCGAGCGCGCCAGAGAGCCTCGCGCGTTCGTGTTCCCGGCGGATCACGGTCCCCATCCCGCATTCGCCGCCGAGTGGTGGTATTTCACCGGCAACCTGGAGAGCACCGCCGGCCGCCGCTTCGGCTATCAGCTCACCTTCTTCCGTACATCTCTGCGTCCGCCCGCAGATGTGGCACCGCGCGGCTCCGCCTGGGCGGCCGATCAGGTGTGGATGGCCCACTTTGCCCTCACCGACATCGAGGCGGAAGAGTTCTTCGCTTTCGACCGGTTTCAGCGGGGAGCACTCGGGCTCGCCGGAGCCGAGAGCGAGCCCTGGCGCGTTTGGCTGGACGACTGGAGCCTCGAGCAGGTCGGGGAGACGCCCTTTCCGCTGCGACTGCGCGCCAGCCAGGGGACCTCCGCCGAAGGCGACGCGGGCCAGGTCGTCGCCATCGATTTGACGCTCGATCCGCTCAAGCCTCTCGTCTTGCAGGGTGAGGACGGGCTGAGCCGCAAGGGCCCGTCTCCGGGCAATGCCTCCTACTACTACTCGTTCACACGCTTGCGGTCGGCCGGCAGCGTGCGGGTGGGCGGCACCGAGCACGAGGTAACCGGGTCAAGCTGGCTCGACCGAGAGTGGAGCACCAGCGCTCTCGAGCCCGGGCAGGTCGGATGGGATTGGTTTGCGCTGCAACTCGACGACGGCAGCGAGCTGATGTTCTACCAGCTTCGCCAGAGCGACGGCAGTGCCTCGGCCGAGAGCGCCGGCACCTTGGTGTTCGCGGACGGCCGCGCCGAGCGACTGACGCGGCAGAACGTACGTCTGCGTGTCGAGGGGCAGTGGAACAGCCCTCTCGACGGCGCCGCCTATCCCTCGGGGTGGACGTTGTCGATCCCCGGCCGCGACATCGAGTTGCGGGTCGACCCCGTGATCGACGATCAGGAGCTCGACGTCGCCTTTCGCTATTGGGAGGGAGCGGTGCAGGTGTCGGGGACCGGACCCGGGGGGCATCCGGTTGCCGGGCGTGGCTACGTCGAGCTGACGGGTTATGCTGGGAGCGGCCTGCAGCCCTGACCCGGCGCCGCGCGGCGACCCCTGCGACGGAGTTCCAGCATGATCCGCCTGTACGGATTTCGCTATTCCACGAACGCGGAGCGCGTCCAGCTCGCGCTCGGTCACAAGGACCTCGAGGCGGAGTACGTCACCGTCCCTTACGAGGATCGCAGTTCGGTCGTAGCGATCAGCGGACAGGACCTGGTTCCGGTGATCGACCACGACGGCACGGTGGTGGCGAACTCCCCCGACATCATCGAGTATCTGGAAGAGCAGTTTCCGGAGATGCCGCTCTTCCCCCCCGGACACGGTAGGCGGGCCGAGATGAAGGTCTTCATCGACTGGTTCAATCGGGTCTGGAAAGTACCGCCCAATGCGATCGAAACAGAGCTCGGCAAGGACGAACCCGATCACGCGAAGATCGACGCGTGGCAGCGGCAGATGCGCGGCTTCCTGCGCACGTTCGATGACATGCTCGCCGGACGCGACTACCTCATGGGCGACAGCTTCTCGGCCGCCGACTGCATCGCTTGGCCGTTTCTGCGATACGCCTTGATACCGCCGGATGAGGACGACACCTATCTGTTCCATGCGATCCTGGTCGCCAACATGCCGCTCGGCGAAGGCCACGATCGACTCCGAGACTGGATCCGACGGGTTTCCGAACA
Source organism: uncultured bacterium (assembly GCA_965365185.1). Taxonomy (GTDB): domain Bacteria; phylum Acidobacteriota; class UBA890; order UBA890; family UBA890; genus CBDCGW01. The sequence goes on from CBDUAS010000010.1 coordinate 6,135, forward strand.
CCCGATGAAGCCCGAAGCCTGCTAGCCCCTGGAGACGCCATGAAACCCGAGACGCTGATCGAAACGCTGTGGAACGAGCGCGCCGTCGCGATCCTGCGAACGCACGACCACGACCGGGCGCGCGACGCCATGAGCGCCGCCGTAGAAGGCGGCTTCCGCTTCGTCGAGTTCACGCTGCACTGCCCGCGGCCCTTCGATCTCATCGAGACGTTCGCCAAGCAGGACGGGATCATTGCCGGGGCCGGGACGGTGATGACACCCGACGATGCCCGTCGCGCGATCGACGCCGGCGCCAGCTTCATCGTATCGCCGATACTCGACGAAGCGGTCGTCGGCACCGCCCTGGATCACGGGGTCGCGGCCATGCCCGGCGTGCGCACGCCCACCGAGATGGTGCATGCGCACCGGCTCGGGGCGGCCATGCAGAAGCTCTTCCCCGCTCCCGCCAACGGCCCGGCCTTCGTGCGCGCTGCTCTCGGACCGTTGCCTTTTCTTCGCCTCGTGCCCACCAGCGGCGTGACCCCGGAAAACGTGGCGCAGTTCGTCGCCGCCGGGGTGTTCGCGGTCGGCTTCGTCGCCCCCGTGTTCCCGCCCGAGGTCCTTGCCGACCGTGACTACGTCGAGATCGAGCGCCTGGCTCGCGAGGCCCTGGCGGCGACCATGGCGATCACGCGTCCGGACCGGCCCGTCGGGCCCGACCCGTTTTCCGCCACGCTGCCCGCCGATGCGGTCAGCGCCTGATGCTCTGAGGCACTGGTCCGCATCGTTGTCACGCGGGGGCAACGACGGGCGAGATCGAGGCCGACAGGGAAGGCGATGGATTCGATGACGACACGAAAGGGGCAGCCTTCGGGCCGGCCGGCGTGCATGTCGCCCGACCGGCTGCCGGTCGCCCTCGCTCTCTTCCTGGTCGGCGTCCTGGCGACGGGCACCGTGCCCGCGCAGAGCGTTCACGAGCCCGACGACGATTGGCCGCAGTTGCTCGGCCCGCAGCGGAACGGCACCAGCCCGACGGGCGTGGCTCCCTGGCCGGGTGACTCTCTCCCGATCCGCTGGCGGGTGCCCGTAGGCGAAGGTTTCGCCGGGCCGGCGGTCGTTGGCAATCGACTCGTCTTGTTTCACCGGTTGCGAGACGAAGAGGTCGTCGAGGCGCGTGACACCGCAACCGGCGAGACGCTCTGGGCAACGACCTACGCGACCTCCTATCGCGATGATTTCGGCTTCGACGAGGGCCCGCGGTCAACGCCGACGGTTTCCGGCGACACGGTGTTCACTTTCGGTGCACAGGGTGTGCTGCAGGCGCTCAGTCTCCGTGACGGCACCCGCCTCTGGCAGGTCGATACGCATTCCGCATTCAGGGTCCGCAAGGGGTTCTTCGGTGCCGCCGGCTCGCCGATCGTCTACAACGGAATCGTCATGGTCAACGTCGGCGGCACCGATGACGCCGGCATCGTCGCCTTCGAAGCCGGCACCGGCGACGTCTTATGGACGGCAACGGACCACGAGGCCAGCTACTCCGCACCCCGCGTGGCCACGCTCGCGGGCCGTCAGACAGTGCTCTTCTTCACCCGGTCCGGCCTGGTGGCACTCGATCCCCGGAGCGGCGAGGTCTTCGCCGAGTTTCCATGGAGGTCGCGCTCGCGCTCCTCTGTCAACGCCGCCACCCCGCTGGTGATCGACGGCCGCGTGTTCCTGTCGGCCAGCTACGGGACCGGCGCCGCTCTGCTGGAAGTAACGGCGTCCTCGATCGAACCGCTGTGGACGTCGGACGAGGTTATGACCAATCACTACGCCACCAGCGTGCACCACGACGGCTATCTTTACGGATTTCACGGCCGGCAGGAGTACAGCCCGGCCCTCCGCGCGGTGCATGCAGAAACGAGCGAGGTTGCCTGGAGCCAGGAGCGATTCGGAGGCGGCACGGTCATTCTCGCCGCCGACCGGCTGCTGATCATGCGGGAGCGTGGCGAGCTGGTTCTCGCCGCGGCGTCGCCCGAAGCCTTCCGGCCGCTGGCGCGGGCGGAGATTCTCGGCGGCATCGTGCGCGCGTATCCGGCCCTGGCCGGCGGCGTCCTGTACGCTCGAAACGAGCGCGAGTTGGTGGCGGTAGAGCTGCCCGAAAGCTGACCCGACGACGGATCACCCGTGTCGGTCGTGGCTCCTCTCGTATTCGAGCTGGGCGTGAAGCTGCTCTTTGCCCTGGGCGCGGTCTCGTTCTCTCGCCGCCCGCTTGGCCATGTCGCGGGTGGCCGAGGACTTGACGGCCGGCAGCGACAAGAGCTTGACGAGGTCGCTGCCTTCGCACGCCGGGCAAGCCGGCACGGTGTCGTGACGCACCAACAGCTCGAACTCCTCACCACACGTCGTGCAGCGATATTCATGAAGGGGCATCAGCTACACCTGAGCGCTCAAGGTCCCTGCAGGATTTCGATGTCGTACCCGTCCGGGTCTTTGATGAAGATGTAGCGTGATCCCGTCTCGGGACGAGCGCCGCGGTATTCCCAGCCGTTCGCCTCGACCTTCGAGATCACCGCGTCGAGGTCGTCCGCAAAGAAGGCCAGGTGACCGAACTGATCGCCGATCTCGTAGTCGCGGCCGTCCTTGTTGTAGGTCAGCTCGACGTAGTGGTTCTCGTCCTCGTCGGCGAGGAACACCAGCACGGCGTCGCCCAGGTCCTTCCTTCGGGTTTCCCGGAGGCCGAGAAACCCGGAGTAGAAATCGATCGAGCGGTCCAGGTCGCGTACGCGGATCATCGTGTGCGCCATCTTCATGAGCACCTCTCGCTGGTTGGGTGTGAGGGGCGGCCGTGCATCGCAGCGGTGTCCATCATGCGATCAGCGCCGGCGGAAGACCAGGCTCACTTCGAAAGGCTCGCCCTGCCGCTCGAGGCCGAGAACGATGCTGTCCCCCCAGCGTTTCGCGGCCACACGCCGGCTGATCGCCTCGCGATCGTGAACGGGGTCGCCGTCGATCGAAACCACGACGTCGCCCACCTCGACACCTCGTTCGGCCAGCGTCGAGCCCGGCGGCACGATGATGACCTCGATCGGCCCGTGCCCGTCCCCCTGCCGCGTCGACAGCCCGAGGGTGGGGAACATCGTGTCGGCCTCGGGCGCCACGCCCCAGACGAAATCGGCGTAGGAAGCCTGCACCGCGGTGCGCGGACGATGCGGATCTTCGCGCACCGGCACGGAAATCAACGTGGCGACGTCGCCGTCGAAAAAGTTCTCGGCCTGCCGCTGGATTCCCAGGCCGTACGCCACGTGCCCGGAGCCGACCAGCACGACCATGATGGCCTGCGGCCGTGACTCGAGCGCGCGGACGGCGTTGTGGGCCATGGCTGCGTCCCAGGTGCACTGCGCCGCAAACATCGAGGAGAGCTGTTCCTCGCTGACGCCGTGACCGCCTCCCGGCGGCCCCATGTAGGCGCGGAAGAGCTTCAGGTGATCCTCGTCATCGGTATCCACCCGTGGCGGAACATGACGCGCCTCGTCCTCGGTAAGCCCATCGAAGCCCCTCTGGCGCACCGCCGAGACCACGGCACGGGGCGCGTTCACGGCCACCATCGTCAGCCCTGTGTCGCGAGCGAAGGTAAAGATGTCGCGGTAGTAGCCCCAGTTGTAGCCCCAGTTCGCGTACCAGCGAGAGAGCTGCACGAAGCCCTTCTCGGTCAGCAGCCCGTCAGTCCACTGGTCCAGGTAGCGCTGCTCCGTGTGCGGATACATCTCCAGCCCCACCATCACCTCCCTGCCGGACTCCACCAGAGCGCGGATCACGGAAAGCTGCACGCGGTGAGCCTCGATGCTGGTGTGCGTCTCACCGACGAGCAGTAACCGCACCTCCGCCAGCCGCGCCGCGAGCTCGCTCGGCGTCAGCACCTCCGCGGTCCGCGTATCCACGACACCGTCGAGCACCAGCGCTGCTCGCTGGTCCCGACGCTCCGGATCACCGACTTCCAGGTCGAGGACGTCCTGGGCGAAGGCAGCGGCCGGGGTCCACAGGTAGATTGCCGCAAGGACTGCAGACAGCCGCATCGGATGGCGCATCACCCCGTCCCCCAACTCGCCAGCTTGGCGCGGCAATCCGCGCAATGATAGTCGTACACGACCAGAAGGTCGCCGTCCTCCGACTCGAAATCGTGCTCGTGCCGGATCAGCTCGCGCACGGGCCACACGCGCTCGCAGTTTCCGCAGACGACAAACTTGACTTTGATTTCTTCCATCTTTGGTGTCTGTCTTGGTCGTTGTGAGCGAACACGATAGCACCCGCTGCCGACCTCGGCGCGCGCCGCGACTGTGGCGATCGAGGCAGTCAGGAGCATGGTTTCCGCGCGATACGCCGGGGAGTATGGTAAAAAGTCCTCGTGGAGGTCGGTCCTCGGGTGGCACCTCGTAAAGCTACGTCCCCAATGGCGGAAAGTTCACCGTGCAGCTGTCGCGGTCCAAGCGGATCTTTGCAATCGCCGTGCTCGGGCTCTCGCTCGGCGGCGCCACGGTTGCTCATGCCCTCCTGAGGTCCGCCGCGACACCCGCCGAACGCCCTGCAGCCGCCACCATGGTCGGCGCCCCGCAGCAAGGCTACGGCGGTTACGCCGGATACCGCGATGCCGTTCTCGAGGTCGGGGGCGGCCTGCGTGAGTTCTACTTCACCCGCGGGATCTACTCGAGCTGGAGCCGAGGCTGGCGGCGCGGCGGAAGCTGGGCGGTTGACTACCCCAAAGCGGACCGTCAATTCCTCTGGGGATTGAAGCGGCTCACCAACATCGACGCCTACGACTACGAGAACGCCGTTCTGCTCACGGACCCCGACCTGAGGCGCTACCCCTTCCTCTACATGCTCGAGGTCGGTCGCATGCAGCTCACCCCTCCGGAGGTGGAAGGTCTGCGTGACTACCTGCAGGCCGGAGGGTTTCTCTTCATCGACGATTTCTGGGGGACATACGAGTGGGAGAACTTCGAGTGGGAGATCCACAAGGTGCTGCCCGGCTCGGAGATCGTCGAGCTACCGGCCGACCACCCGCTTTTTACCACCTTCTACGTCATCGAAGAGATCCTCCAGGTACCCAACGTCGGGCAGGCGAGATACGGCGGGCCCACATGGGAGCAGGACGGTTACGTTCCGCACGTGCGCGCGATCTTCGACGATGACGGCCGTCTCATGGTGTTGATCAACTGGAATACCGATCTCGGTGATGCCTGGGAGTGGGCCGAGGACCCGTTCTACCCGCTGACCTACTCGAACTATGCCTACCAGATGGCAGTCAACGCCATCATCTACGCCATGAGCCACTGAGACCGTCGTGTTCGAGCTCTTCTTCAAGTACAGCCCCTACGTCTTCGACAAGGGCGAGTTCGTTTTCGCCGCCGGTTGGCCGGCGCGCATGGCGGCGCTGGTCCTGGGGGCGCTGGCGATTCCCGTCCTCTGGCGATACACGGGCGTTCGCGGCAAGAGCACCCGCCTTGACCGCGCCGTCCTCATGGGGCTGCGCGTTGCCGTCCTGGCGACGGTCTTGGTCTTGCTGCTGCAGCCCTCGCTCGTGGTGTCGACCGCGGTGCCGCAGGAGAACTTCGTCGGCGTGCTCATCGATGATTCCCGCAGCATGCGCATCACCGACCACGGCGGCGAAGGCGTCGCCGCGCGCAGCGATTTCGTCGGCGATGTATTCGGCGACCCCGACAGCGATCTGCGGTCGGCTTTGGAAGAGCGTTTCAAGATCCGCTTCTTCCGCTTCTCCGATGTCGCCGAGCGCATCGACGACACCCAGGGCCTGCTGTACGCGGGAGAACAAACCCACATCGGACCGGCCCTCGAGTTCGCCCGGCAAGAGCTCGCCGCGGTACCGCTGTCGGGGCTGATCGTCGTCACCGACGGCGCCGACAACTCTCTGGATGGCATGTCCGATTCGCTGCGCTCCCTGCGCTCCGCCTCGGTACCCGTCTTCCCCGTGGGTGTCGGCGTCGAGCGCTTCGACCGTGACATCGAGGTCGCCGGAGTCGAAGCCCCGCGCGTTGTCCTGGCCGGGTCGGAGATCGCCGCCGACGTGGTCATCGAGCACAAGGGCTTCGGCGGCGAGACGGTGCTGCTCCTGGTCGACGGCCCGGAAGGCGTCGTGGGCACGGAGGAGATCGAGCTGCCCCGTGAAGGCAGCTCCACTGTCGCCAAGGCGCAGTTCACCGCAACCGCCGAGGGCGCCCACCTGTACAGCTTTCGGATCGCCACGCAGACCGGCGAGATGGTGCGAGACAACAACCAGCAGGACGTCGTCATCGTCGTGCAGGATCGCCGCGACAAGGTTCTGTACGTCGAGGGCGAGCCGACCTACCGCATCGGCAAGCTGCGCAGTCACGCCATCGACGCCGATCCCAACCTGCAGCTCGGTGTCTTCATGCGCATGGCGGAGAACAAGTTCCATCGCGTCGGCTTCGAGAGCCCCGAGGAGCTGGCCGGAGGGTTCCCGACAACACGCGAGGAGCTTTTTCAATACAAAGGACTGATCGTCGGAAGCTTCGAGGCCGATTTCTTCACCGCCGACCAGCAGCAGATGATCCACGACTTCGTCAGCCAGCGTGGCGGCGGCTTCCTGATGATGGGCGGGCGCAACGCCTTTGGCGAGGGCGGCTGGGCCGACACGCCGGTCGCCGACCTGCTGCCGGTGGAGCTCGAGCCGCCGTTCGCCGACGAGGACAATCCTTACTACGAGGATCTCAACGTCCTGCCGACGCTTTTCGGGCGCACACACCCGGTCACCCGCATGGCGGACACGGTGGAGATGAGCCTGCGCCACTGGGAGACGCTGCCGCCACTCGGCGTCGTCAACCGTCTCGGGCCCGCCAAGCCGGGGGCCGTCACCATCCTGGAGGGGAACCCGGTGAACGCGGGCGATCCGCAGGTCATCCTTGCCTTCCAGCGCTTCGGTCGCGGCAAAGCCCTGGTGTTCGCACCGGTGAACCCCTGGTACTGGCAGATGGCGTATGAAATCCCGCTCGACGACACCACCCACGAGACGCTGTGGCAGCAGATCTTCCGCTGGATGGTCAACGACGTCCCCGGGCAGGTGGCGGCCTCGACGGTGTTGGATCGGTTTCCACCCGGTTCGCCGGTCACCGTCAGCGCCACGGTGTTGGACGACAACTTCATCGAGCTGAACAATGCCGGCGTCACCGCGGTGGTGACCGCTCCCTCGGGCAACACACGCGAGCTCACGCTCGACTGGACCATCGATGCCGACGGCGAATACGAAGCGACCTTCGTGCCCGAGGAAGACGGCTTCCACCGCATCCACGTAGAGGCCGCGGTCGGCGCCGAGCGCGTCGGCGAGGACACGGCGCACATCGAGGTCGCGGAGCTTTCTACCGAGGCGTTCGCGGCGGAGCGCCGCACCTCCCTGCTGGAGCGCATGGCGGAAGAAACCGGCGGCCGCTGGTACACGCCGCAGACGCTCGCCTCCCTGCCTGACGACCTCCGCTTTTCCGAGGGCGGCACCACCGTGCTCGAGGTCCGCGACCTCTGGGACCTGCCGCTGATCTTCATGCTGCTCATCGGTTTCATCGCCGCCGAGTGGAGCTACCGTAAGTGGCGGGGACTCGCATGACGCGCCGGCGGAGGCATCGCGCTCGTCCGCCCCGCGGCAAGCGGAGCGCCCCCCGGCGGGCAATCGCGACCCGGTTTGCCTGTGTGGCGCTGACGCTGGCGGCGATGGCGGCTTCACCGGTCGCGACGACCGCTTCGCCCGGCGCCTCTTCGGCGCAACAGGCGCACCTGGTGGTGATCGTCGGCGCTGCCGGCGGTGAGGTGTACCGCGAGGTGTTTCACAACTGGGCCACCGGGCTCGTCGACGCCGCCCAGGAGCGGCTGGGATTGGCGCCGTCTCAGGTGACCTACCTGGGTGAAGATCCGCAGCTTGCACCCGAGCTCATTGCGGCAAAGTCCAGCCGCGAGAATATCGAGGCGACGCTGCAACGATTGGCGACCGAGGCTTCTACCGACGACAGCATCTTCATCGTCCTCATCGGTCACGGCAGCGGCGAGGGCGAGCAATCCCGCTTCAACCTTCCGGGACGCGACCTGAGCGCCGTGGAGTACGACGCCCTGCTCGATCTGTTCGTCACGCAGAACGTCGGCTTCATCAACACCGCCAGCGCCAGCGGCGACTTCGCGGCGGTAATGGCAGCACCCAACCGGGTCATCGTCACCGCCACACGCGACGGCCGACAGAACAACCAGACCGTCTTTCCGCGTTTCTTCGTCGAGGCCTTCGCCGGTGATGTCGCCGATCTCGACAAGGACACCCGCGTTTCGCTGCTCGAGGCCTACACCTACGCCAGCCGCGAGGTGAAACGCTTTTACGAGGACGACGGGCGCATGCTCACGGAGACCTCACAGCTCGAGGACGATGGCGACGGCGAACCCAGCCACGAGCCCGAGGGGGGCGAATCCGACGGCACGCTGGCGCGGCTGATGTTCCTCGACAACCCCTTGGGCGCCGCGGCCGCGGGCGAAGCCGGCGGCACCGAAGATCCCGAGTTGCGCGCGCTCTACGAGGAACAGCGCCGCCTCCGCGTGCGCATCGAGGAGCTCAGGCGGCTGAAAGCCACGATGGATCCCGAGGTTTACGACGCCGAACTGGAGAAGCTTCTCGTCTCTCTCGCCCGGACGGACCAGGCGATTCGCGCCAAGGGAGGCGGCGGCTGATGCGCACCCGTACGAATCCCTTGACCATGATGGGCGTTCCGCTGGCGATCGCCCTCGCCTTGACGGCCCCGCTCGGCGTCAGCGCGCCGGCGCTGGCGCAAGACGCGGAAGATCCGGCCGTCGTCGCCTACCGCAGCGGCCGGTACGAGGAGGCGATCAACGCCTTCCGCACGCGTATCCGATCCGGCACTGCGGAGGCCGGCGATTTCCGCTATCTCGTGCGGGTGCTCGCCGAGGTCGGCCGGTACGAGCAAGCGGAGGCGGTGGCGCGCGACTTCATCGCCGAGAATGCCACCTCCGCGGAGCTGCACAACGCTCTCGGCGAGGTGCTGTGGGCCACCGGGCGCCTGGACGAAGCCGAGGCCGTGTTCCGCCAATCGGTTGCCGGACAGGCGGCGGATCGGCTGACCGCGGAGCTGAACCTCGGGGTCGCGGCGTTCGACCGCGGGCGTCGCGACGAGGCCATGCAACGCTTCGATCGCTTCATCGACGTCTACAACCGCGGCGAAGCCACCTCGGCGGCGGCGCTGACCGCGGTCGGCATCGCTTGCCAGTACCTGGGGATCGCCGACAGCGTGCTGTTCCAGGACGCTCTCAAGGCGTTCGACGAGGCGGTCGCCGCCGATCCCAACGACCTGCGACCCCGCATCCTCACGGGCAGGCTGTTTCTGGACAGGTACGACAGCGGCAACGCCGCCACCGAGCTTTCCACCGCACTGCAGCGGAACCCACAGCATCCGGACGCACTGCTGGCGACGGCCGAGCGGATGCAGTTCGACAACGAGCCCGGGGCCTTGGCGATGGCCGAGAGCGCTCTGCAGACCAATCCGAACATGGTCGGGGCACACGCCTTCCGCGCCCGCACGCTGCTGTCCGCCGAACGTTTCGACGACGCCATCGAGGCGCTCGCACCCGCGCTGGAGATCAATCCCGCGTCGCTCCAGAGCCTGGCACTGCTGGCGACGGCGCACTACCTGAACCGCGACACCGCGGCGTACGAGCAGGTCCGCAACCGCGCCCTCGAGCTGAATCCCGGTTACGCCGACCTCTACAACATCCTCGCCGAGCTGGCGGTGCAGAATCGCCTGTACGCCCAGGCAGTGGAGTTTGCCCGCGAGGCCACGCGCATCGATCCGCAGTCCTGGCGTGGCCACAGCATTCTCGGCGTCAACCTGCTGCGCGTCGGCGACATCGAAGGAGGACGGCAAAGCCTGGAGGATTCGTTCGCCGGGGATCCGTTCAACGTTTGGGTGGTCAACACGCTGGATCTGCTGGACACGTTTCCCGACTATGCCGAAAGCAGCACGGAGCGCTTCGACCTGATGATCGAGGAGCCCGAATCCGCGCTGCTGTCTCTTTACCTCGGCTCGCTTGCCGAGGAGGCGTACGAGTACTTCGAGCAGCGCTACGGTTACTCGCCGCCGACACCCATTCGCATCGAGGTGTACCCCAGCCACGAGGACTTTTCCGTGCGCACGTTGGGGCTCCCCGGGCTCGGCGCCCTGGGAGTGTCGTTCGGCCCGGTCATCGCCATCGACTCGCCCTCGGCGCGGCCGCTGGGGGAGTTCAACTGGGGCTCGACCCTCTGGCACGAGATCGCCCACACGTTCACCCTCGGGACGACCGACTTCCGCATCCCCCGCTGGTTTTCCGAGGGACTGTCGGTGTACGAGGAGCGGCGCGCCCGCACTGCCTGGGGCGACGATACGCGCGCCAGCTTTCTGATCGCCCACCTGCGTGGCGCCCTGCTGCCGGTGAGCCGCATCACCGACGGCTTCGTCCGGCCGGCCTATCCCGAGCAGATCGTCCATTCCTACTACCAGGCCTCGCTCGTGTGCGAGCTCATCGAGCGCGACTGGGGCTTCGATGGGATTCTCGACTTGCTCGCTGCCTACAAGAACGGCTTGTCGACCGGCGAAGCGTTCGAGCAGGCGCTGGGCGTCGACGCACAGAGCTTCGACGAGTCCTTCGAGGCCTACCTCGAGGAGACCTTCGCCGGGCCGCTGGCGGCGCTCCGACCGGCCCTGGAACAGGCGGAAGCGCCGCACGGGGCAAGGGGTGGCCCCCTCCCGGCGGCGGCGTTAAGCGCCCGGGTCGAGGAAGATCCCGCCGACTTCTTCGCCCGCCTGTACTACGGCATCGCGCTGCACGGCGAGGATCGCCACGACGAGGCGGCCGAGCAGCTCGAGGCTGCCAAACGCCTCTTCCCGGGTTACGTCGCCGCCGATAGCCCCTACTGGTACCTGGCGCTGATCGCCGAGGAGCGCGGCGACCTCCGCCGCGCCGCGGAGGAGCTCGCGACGCTCACCGCGATCAACGAGATGCAGTACGCCGCCAACAATCGGCTGGCCGCGCTGTACGAGCAGCTCGGCCAGCCGGAACAAGCCGCTGAAGCACTGGAGCGGACGATCTACATCTATCCGCTCGAGATTGCCATGCACCAGAGGCTTGCCGGGCTGTACGCGGAGCTCGACAACCATCCGCTGGCAATCCGCGAACGCCGAGCCGTCGTGGCGCTGCGCCCCGTCGATATGGCGGAAGCCCTTTATCAGCTCGCCCGGGCCGAGTTCAACGGCGGTGAGCTGGCGGCGGCGCGCAAGAGCGTATTGCGGGCGCTGGAGATTGCCCCCGGCTATGCCGATGCCCAGGAGCTGTTGCTGACGATCATCGGCGCGGCTCAGGAGAGCCCATGATGCGCAAGCTGGCGGTGGCCATCACGGCATCCACGTTGTTGCTGCTCGGCGGCGCCTGGGCCCTGGAAACCTTCCTGTCCCCCGCC
>CBDUAS010000011.1:0-17013 GCA_965365185.1 uncultured bacterium
ACGTCCGACCGACGAGCTCGTCGGCCCGCTCAATCTCCCCATCTGCCCTGTCGGCAAGGCTCTCGAAGAGGTCGGTCAACGACCGCAAGTCTACGGTCGTGCTCGATTCCCTGCCTGTGTCGGGGTAGACGGCGGATTCCGTTGGTCCGGAAACAATGTGCGACACGGGCACAGCGCGGGTAAATGGGCCCGCGAACCGAAACGCGGCAAGCGCGATCGCCGCTCAGCGCTCCAGGTCGTGGAGGATCTTGTCCAGGAGAGCAGGCACGAAGATCGCCAGGGGCGCGGGCACGTCATGCCGCTGCCGGGGCAACGCTCCGATCCGGTCACGGATGCTCGCGGCACGCTCGTCCAGGTAATCGATCGCATTGAGCGCCGCGACGACTTCATAAAGGGGTCGCCGGGCGAGGTCGGCGCTGGCCGCGAGCACGGCAAGAGCTGCTTCCAGGTCGGCGGCGCTTCCGTGGTTTGCCAGCGCTTCCGCCGCCGCGATGCGTACGCTGGGCGACCGATCGTCGAGAAGCACCCAGAGCTCGTCATGGGCGAGCTCGACAGCCGGCGCGCCACGGATCAGCAGGCCGACGGCGGCCCAATAGCGCGCCGCGCTGTCGGCATGGCGAAGTGCCGGAATCAGATCCCCGGCGGCGAAGTACTCCACATCGCTGGCCTGCTCGGCGATTTGCAGCGTGTGCTGCAGGCGATAGCGGCCCTCGTCGTGGGCGAGCTCGTAAGGTGTCACGAAGCGGCCTGCGGCGTCCGGATTCCCGTTGCGCGGCTGCCCCGCTGCCGTGATCGCCGTGCGGGCGTAGAGCTCGGCCTCCGGCAAGAAGCCGGTGTCGCGGATCTCCAGCACGTGACGACGCTGCGCCGCCCGCAGGCGCCGGAGAATACGCCGATGATCGGCCGAGTTGGCCAGATTGACGACCTCGTCGGGATCGACCTCGAGGTCGTAAAGCTCCTCTGCCACACGCGGCTTCCAGTACGCCGCCTGCTCGACGGGAAGTGAGCCTGCATCGAACAGTCGCTTCCACACCTGCGTCGTGGGGGTCTGGAACATGTAGGCAACGTGCTGTCCATCCGGGCGGTGCGGCATGTAGTTGCGTACGTACACGTAGCGTTCGTCGCGCACCGCACGCACCAGGTCGTCGCGCTCGTCCATACGCCCGCGAAAACCGTGCAGGTACTCCGGCGGCGGCGCCGCATACGGGCCGAGAAACGCCCGACCTTGCATGTGGTCGGGCGGCTCGATCTCCGCCAGGCTGAGCATCGTCGGCGCCAGGTCAACGAAGCTGACGAGACGCCGGTTGGCGCCACCGGGAACCCAGTCGTCCGGCGTCAACCTGCGAAAACGTTCGGGCACGTAGACGATCATCGGCACGCGCAGACCCGAGTCCATCGTGGAGCGCTTGCCGCGCGGCAGGCCGGGCCCATGGTCGCCGAAGTACACGACGATGGTGCGGTCAACGAGCCCGGCAGATTCCAGTTCGGCGAGCCGTTCCCCCGCCCGAGCGTCCATTTCGCTGATCTTGTCGTAGTACTGCGCCCAGTCGGCACGCACCTCGGGCGTGTCGGGGTGGTACGCGGGAACGCGCACGGCCGCCGGATCCTGCACCTGCGCGTGCGGCCGGCGGCGAATCTGGCTCTCGTGCGTGGCGGCGAAGTTGAAGACGGCGAAGAACGGCGCCCCGTTCGGCCGATTGCGCCAGTGAGCCCGGTTGGACGACTCGTCCCAGGCGTCGGCCAGGAGGTCGCGGCGGGCTGCGGAACCTTCTGTCGCACCCGCGGAGCCGTTGCCGGCGACGCCCTCGAGCGCCAGGTTGTAATCGGTCTTGGCGTTGTTGGTGGTGTAGTAGCCGGCTTCGCGCAGGTAGGCGGGAAAGAGCTTGACTTCCGGCGGCACGAGGACCCGGCTCCGGTGGTGTTGGGACCCGAGGGAGGGCGGGTACATCCCGGTAATCAGCGTGGAGCGTGCCGCACCGCAGACGGGAGCATTCGACCAGGCAACAGCGTAAATCATGCCGCCCGCGGCCAGGGCGTCGAGGTTCGGGGTGAGGGCAAGTCGGTCACCGTAGGCGCCGAGTTGGGGGCCGTTGTCCTCCGAGGTCAACCACAGGATGTGCGGCCGCTCGAGCTGAAGCGCTCCCGCCGACTGCGCGACTCCGAGGACAGGCGACCGCAAGGCAACCGCAAGCACGAGTGCCGCCAGGACACAGAGCGGCCCGTTGCGCAGTCCCAGGCGCAACGAGCTCACGGCGACACCGCGGCGCGACGGCGGCCGGCGCCACCCGGCGGGCGCCGGACGCGGCGAAGTGAAAGCAGCACCTCGACGTGCGGCGTCTGCGGAAACATGTCGAACGCGGTCGCTGCGGTGATCTCGTAGCCGCCGGCGACAAGCGACTTGACGTCTCGCGCCAAGGTCGCTGGATCGCAGGAAACGTAGGCGATGTGTCCGGGACCTGATTCTCGCAGCGCTTCGGCGACCTTGAAGGCCCCCACCCGGGGCGGGTTCAGCAACACAGCGTCGAAGTCGGACAGCGGCGGCACCGGTCCACGGCCGTCGAGGGCATCGATGTCTTCGAGGTAGTGGGCATGGAGGCGAAAACCGGCGCGCTGGGCGTTGAGCTGGGCGAGCTTGACCGCCCGTTGCATGTGCTCGACGGTGAACACGATGGCGCCGGCCATCGCCAGAGGTAGGGAGAAATTGCCGATTCCCGCGTGCAGCTCGAGGACCCGCGGACACTCGCTCGCCGGCAACGCCGCCACCACGGCGGCGACGAGCGCGTCGTTGACCGAGGGATTGCCCTGGGTGAAGACCCCGGGTTCGGCGAGCAGGTCGAATTCGTCGGCCTGTGCGTGATCGAAGCGCAGCTCGAGGCGCCCGCGACACCAGGTCTTCTCCGGTGTAACGACCTCGATCCCGGCCAAGCCGGATTCCTCGAACCAGGTGAGCGATTCTTCCAGACCGCGCGAGCCCCCACCCGTCTCGATGCGGGCGGCGGCGCGTCGGTCGCGACGCGACACCATCACCTCGACGTGCTGCAGCTCCACCCATTCGGGCAGCGGCGCCAACGCCTCATCGAGGAGCATCGCCACCGCCTCGAGCTCCGGAAACAGAACCGGGCAACTCTGCAGGGCAACCAGACGATGGCTGCGCCGCTCGTGGTAGCCCAACCTCCATCTGCCCTCGATGCGGGCGGCATGCAGCCGCACGCGATGACGATATCGCCAGCCGTCGCCTTTCTGGACGACTTCGCCGAGAAGCTCGTCGATGTCCTGCCCGGCGATGCGCTGCAGAGCCTGGACGACCCGGTCACGCTTGGCCTCTGCCTGCGCCGCGGACGACAACCAGCGGATCGGGCAGCCCCCGCACGCATCCACCAGGCACTCGCTCTCGACCCTCTGACTCGAAGGGGCGATCATTCGTGCAACCTCGGCATGCTGTACGCGCTTGATCTTGCGCGTCAGACGCACTTCGACCAGGTCCCCCGGCAGGGCACCGTCCACGAAGACGACCTGGCCGCTGGGCAGCCGACCGATGCCCTCGCCGGCCGTCCCCATGCTGAGGATGAAGACTTCGTGCATGTCGGGTCCTCGCCGTCGAGCCGTCGTCAAACTAGCAGCGCCGTGCGAACGCGGCAATGCTCGATCGAAACGACCACGGGGCCCGCGGGCCATCGCCCGCCACGCCGTGCCGGCGGACTGAACCGTCCCGCTTCCTTTGCTATTCTTCCCCGATACCCGCACTCTCCGCCCGCGCTCCCGTGCGCGCGAGAAGCGGTTCCCAAGCCCCAACGAAGCACCCAAGGAGAACCACGTGAACGGCATCGTCAGAATCGATGAACCCGCCAACGAGCCGGTTCTGAGTTATGCACCGGGGTCGCCCGAGAAAGCGAGCCTGAAGAAGCGTCTGGAACAGATGCTCACCGAGGAGTTCGACATCCCCGGGATCATCGGCGGCGAGGAGTTCCGCAGCGGCAACACGCTCGATGTCGTCTGCCCCCACGACCACCAACACAAGCTCGGCGTCTGTCATCAGGTCAGCGAGTCCGACGTTGCCCATGCCGCGAAGGTGGCGAGGGAAGCCTGGGGCGATTGGTCGCGGATGCCGTGGGAGTCGCGGGCCGCGGTGTTCCTCAAGGCGGCCGAGCTGCTGTCAGGCCCCTGGCGCGACACCATGAACGCCGCCACGATGCTGGGCCAGAGCAAGACCGCTTTCCAGTCCGAGATCGATGCGGCCGCCGAGATGTGCGACTTCTGGCGTTACAACGCCTACTTCATGAAGCAGGTGTACGAGGGACAGCCGGGCTCCGACAGCGGCATCTGGGACTACGTCGAGTATCGCCCGCTGGAAGGCTTCGTGTTTGCCGTGACGCCCTTCAACTTCACTTCGATCGGCGGCAATCTGCCGTCGGCGCCGGCGATCATGGGATGCGTATCCCTGTGGAAGCCCTCTTCGACGTCGCTGCTGTCGAACTACTTCATGTACAAGGTGCTGGAGGAGGCAGGGTTGCCCCCGGGGGTGATCAACTTCGTTCCCGGGAAGGGCCGCTCGGTCGGCGATCCGGTATTTGCCAGCGAAGATTTCGCCGGCCTGCACTTCACCGGATCCACGGCGACGTTCCAGGCCATGTGGCGGACGATGGCGAGCAATCTCGACACCTACGGCAGCTACCCGCGGATCGTCGGGGAGACGGGCGGGAAGGATTTCATCTTCGTCCACCCGTCGGCTGACGCCGATGCGGTGACAACGGCGATCATCCGCGGTGCTTTCGAGTACCAGGGACAGAAGTGCTCCGCGGCCTCACGCTCCTACATCCCGAAGTCTCTGTGGGGCAAGATCCGCGATGATCTCCAGGCCCAGCTCGCCGAGATGAAGCAGGGCACGCCCCTCGATTTCCGCAATTTCGTCTGCGCGGTGATCGACAAGCCCGCGTTCGACGACATCAGCGACTACATCAACGAGGCGAAGAACGACGCGAACTACGAAGTCATCGCCGGCGGCGGCTGCGATGACGCGGTCGGCTACTTCATCGAGCCCACGGTTGTTACCAGCCAGGATCCCAAGTCCCGCCTGATGCGGGAGGAGATCTTCGGCCCGGTGATGACCGTATACGTGTACGACGACGGCGATCTGGAAGAGACGCTGGAGTTGTGCGACACCGGCAGCGACTATGCGCTGACCGGGGCGATCTTCGCCCAGGACCGTCGCGACATCATCAAGATGTCGGACGCGCTCACCCACGCTGCCGGCAACTTCTACATCAACGACAAGCCCACCGGAGCGGTCGTCGGCCAGCAGCCTTTCGGCGGCGGTCGTGCTTCCGGCACCAACGACAAGGCGGGATCGGCATCGAACCTGAACCGCTGGGTGTCGCAGCGCACCGTGAAGGAAAACTTCAATCCGCCGAAGGATTACACGTACCCGTTCATGGGAGAGGAATAGCCACGCCAACCAGCGGTGGCTTGACCACCAAAGGCGGATAGGAGAAGGGCCCCGGCCGGGCAATCGGCCGGGGCCCTTTGTCTCTGCTGCGCCTGGAGGTTGACGGTTCCCGGGACAGCGGCGAGATACCGTTGCGGCGGCCTCGCCGCGGCGCTGCTCAGCGTCGCTGCGCGCTCTCCGGCATCAGCGTCACGCGCACCAGGTTGTCGAAGTCGATGTAGGTGTTGGCTGCCTCGTGGACCAGCTCTGCGGTGAGGGCATCCACGGACTCCAGATAATCGTCGATCTCGTTGGGGTCGCCGCCGTTCTGATACACGGACACCAGGCGCGACAGCCAGTAGCCGTTCTCGCGGCTGTTGGTCTCGTAGGAACGGCGCATTTGCGCCTTCACGTTGGCGACCTCCTGCTCGGTCGGACCCGACTCCTTGAGCTTCTCGATCTCGGCGAACACGAAGCCAACGAGCTCCTCGACGCGCTCCGGGTCGGAGCCGAACGAGATCGACAGGGAATACTCGGGATGCGGGATGCGGCTCAAGCTGCTGCGTACGGAGACGCCGTAGGTTCCACCGAGATCCTCGCGCAATACCTCACGTAGCCGCACCTCGAGAATCGACGCCATGGCGCCCATGGCGCGGGCGCGGCCGCTCTGCTCCTCGTTGGAGACCTCCTCGGTGCCGTCCTCGGATGCCGGCGGCACGCCGGTGAACCAGATGTTCGTCAGGCTCTTGGGCTCGAGTCCGGCGTAGACCGTCTTCTCGACCACTCCGGTGGGGTAGTAGACGCCCTCGTCGCGCCAGCTCTCCTCGCGCTCGATGGACGGGAGGGTGCCGATGTAGCCGCGAACCAGAGGCTCGATCGTGTCGATGTCGAAGTTGCCGACGAACACGAAGGTGAAGTCGCTGGCGTCGGCGAAGCGATCGAGGTAGAAGTCGAATGACTTGTCGACGTCCATCTCGTCGATGATCTCCAGGCTCAATCCACGCCGGCGGAAGTGGTTCTGCGTCAAGATGGCGCGGGTCTCGTCTTGGAGCACCTCTTCCGGCGTCTTGGTCTCGTTGGCGAAGGTCGCCCGCATCTGATCCGTGATCAGCTCGAACGTCGTCGGGTCGGCGCGCGGGAAGTTGAACTTCAGATAGAGGAGCTGGAACAGGGTCTCCAGGTCGCGGGGCGAAGCGACGCCGCTGAAGCCCTCCCAGAGCTGGTTGATCACCGGGTTCACGTTGACCACCTTGTCGGACAGCATGTTGGTGATCTCTCGCGGCGAGAACGTCCCGAAACCGCTGGCGCTGATCATGTTGACGGCGGTGAGCGCGGCGATGTGATCCTCGTCGGGAGCCAGCGACGTACCGCCCGGGCTGACGGCGCGGAAAAGCACCTGATCCTCACGATGATCGGTCGGCTTGAGCACGACCGTGGCGCCGTTGCCCATCGTCCACTCCGTGACGCCTACCTCCGGGAAATCCTTGCGCTCGACGATCTCGCCGCCATCCGGAGTCACCGAAAGCAACGGCGCGTTGGTGACGGTGTCGACGTAGCGCCCCAGACGGACGGAGTCGACGTTGTCGAGCACGGCGAGCAGCTCGTCGTCGCTGGGCAGCGTCTCCGCCGAGCTCTCCGGCGCAGTGACCAGGACGACGCGGTTGTCGGCCGACACCCAGCTACTGCCGACGGCATTGACCTCGGCCAGCTCGATCTCCGGCATGAAACGCTGGTACAACGCCCACTCGTAGTCGATACCGGGGACCGACTCGTTCTCCAGGAAGGCGCGCTGGAACTCCTCCACGAACAGCTCCGAGGGCTGCGTCGCTTTTTCCGTGTAGATGCGCTCGAAGGTGCGTAGCTGCGAGCTTTTCTCGCGCTCGAACTCGGTGGCTGTAAACCCCTGTTCGGCGATGCGGGCCGCTTCGGCGAAGACCGCCTCGAGCCCCTTCTCGATCCCTCCGGGGGCGACTGCCGCGCCCATCATGAAGACCTCGCGCGTCGGCACGAAGATGCCCTGCGAGGCGCCGGCGCCGAGGAACGGCGCCTCCGGTTGCTGTGCCAGCTCCCGCAAACGCCTGTTGAGCATGCTGGAGTAGAGCTGCTCGACGATCGACTGGCGGTAGCTGCCGTGCGTACCCTGCGGGCGGATCGGCATCTTGTGAAAGACCTCCACCTGCTCGACCTGCATTTCCGGGTCGGTGGCGACGCCGAAGCGCGTCTCCTCGTGCTCGGGAATGTCGTAGGTGATCCGGGGACGTTCGTCCTCCGGGTTGGTCAGCTCCCCGAACGCTTCGATGATCCGCTGCTCGATGTCGTTCTTGTCGAAGTCGCCGACCGCTATCACGGCCATCAGGTTCGGTCGGTACCAGTCCTCGTAGTAACGCCGCACGGCGTCGTGGGTGAAGTTCTGCAGGCTCTCGAGCGTGCCGATCGGCAGGCGCTCGGCGTACTGCGAGCCGCCGAAAAGGATGGGGAACTGAACGTCGCGCACGCGCGAGCCGGCCCCGAGGCCGAGCCGCCACTCCTCGATGACGACGCCGCGCTCCTTGTCGATCTCCTCGCCCTCGAAGGAAACCCCGGCGGCCCAATCCTCGAGGATATCGAACGCAGTCTCCACGATGACGTCCTCGTCCGTCGGGATGGTCAGCATGTAGACGGTTTCATCGAAGCTGGTGTAGGCGTTGATGTGCGCCCCGAAGCGCATACCGAACGACTCCAGCGCCTTGATCAGCGCCTGCTTGGCATATCGCTCCGTACCGTTGAACGCCATGTGCTCGACGAAGTGCGCAATGCCGCGCTGATCGTCGTCTTCCAGCAACGAACCCACTTTGACCACCAGCCTCAGGTCTGCGCGCCCGGCCGGGTACGGGTTCTCGCGGATGAAGTACCGCAGTCCGTTGTCGAGCTCACCGATGATGATTGACGGGTCCACCGGCATGACCGCTTCGAGCGGCGCCCAGGCGGCGTCGAGCGGGTTCGCCGGGATCGACCAGGCGCCCTCAGGCGGCTCTGGGATCCGACCGGTTTGTGCGGATGCACCCGGGGCGAACAGCAGGGATGCTACGGCAAACAGTGCCGGAAGCGCGAAAGTGAGCCTTTTGGACAGGCAGAAATTCATAGCGAGGACCATTCGAAACGGGAGGAAACCGGCGGGGATAAAAACACTATAACAGCGCCAGAAACCGGTCTCACGTCTGCCCGGGGGACAGCGTGCGGAGAACCGTGCGGGGCGTCTCTATCTCGGTACCGCCACCCCGCCCCGCCACCGAGTACCGCGGCGCCCGGTCATCGGGCGTCAGAACGTCACGCCCAACGGCTTGCGCAGCGCAAAAGCGAGCAGGACCGTGATGATGAAGAACGGGATCAGCCAGTGCGTTTGCCAGCCGAGGAAGTTCACCGCGCGGTCCGGGTACGCTACCTCGATGGATGTGATTCCCGATGTCGACGGAAAGCCGGGCTCGCCGGGGTAAAGGATCTGGTCGAGGAGCTTGTCGGAGCGAATCGGCGACCGCTTGACGACCGCGGAGCTGACGGTGACGCTCTTCGATTGCTCCTCGTCGCCAAGACGGACGGCGAGCTCGTAATCACCCGCCTCCTCCGGCACGATGCGCCACGCCGCCTCGTTGAGCGTCGGGATCCACACGCGGGAAGCATCGAGGCGAAGCCCCGCGGGCACCTGCAGCTCGACGTCGGGCGCCACCTCCGTTGCGGCGCCGCCGCCCCCGGCGGCATCGGTCAGCGTGACCTTGACCACGACCGGCTCGCCGACCTCGAGACCCTCATAGCCGTAATGGAGCTGGAGCTGCGCGATGATCAAAACAAACGGCACGACCATGAACAGCAGCGGTCGCAACGACAAACGCAGGTACGAGAGGTTGTACCGGAAAATGTCCCGCTGCGCCGACATGATGGCCCGCAGATCGTCGTTGAACAGGCGGATCTCGAAAATGCCCGCATGTATCCGGCGCTTCACCCGATCGATGCCCTGCTGATCGGAGGTCCACTTGAAGACGTAAAGCATTGCGACGCCGGAGACGAGCGAGAAGACGACGAGTCCCACCAGCGGAGACATGCTCCGAAAGGGATACAGCGCCACATCCACGACGGCGCCGGCGATGCTGTTGATGATCCACATGGCGAAATCGAACCGTGCGGAGCTCAGCGAGGCTTACCGCCGCGCCCAGCTCCGTCAGTAGGTCCGGGCTAGGAGATGTAACCCAAGCCCTGGAGCTTCTTCTTGATCTCTTCTTCGCTGTCCGCCTCTTCAAGCACCGCGAGCTCCTTTTCGAGCGCGTGGGTGATGAACTCCTCTACCGAGGAGTAGCCGGCGATATCGGCAAACTTCTTGACGCGCGCCAGCAGGCCCTTGTCGAGGCTGACCTTCGATCCTCCGAACATGTCCTTCCCTTTCTCTTGCTCTCAAGCGTCGCCCGTACCTCCTGCCCGCGCCCGACCGCCGACGCCGTCCGAGCGAGCTTGGTCCGAGCGGCCCCCTATCGATCCTCGACCGGTTGCGGCTCCGGTGGGAAATCCTCGATGCCGAATTCCGCCAGAAGGGCTCCGGCGAGATCCAGCAGCGACTTGACCGGGCGCGACAGCGGCCGGCTGGTGAACAGCACACCCGGGACCGCCTCGTGGTCCATGAGGTGGTCGCCGCTCCACGCCTCGTCGTTGTCGAAGATGATCTCGTCGGTGAACTCACCGAGAGCCGACTCCTTCGAGCTCCGGGTGCCCTCCGCGAACCCGACGATCAGGTCGGGGCCGATCTCCCGGTAGCCGTCGTCGGAGAAGACCTCGTCGCGTGGGTACACCTTGGTGACGGCCGGCTCGCCGGTTTCCGGATCGATGAACGACAGCAATCCGTTGGATATTTCGGCAATGAGCCGGTCGCGGTCGGAGAGCGGCACGCTGCCGTTGGCATCGCGTCCGCGCAGGTTGATGTAAATGCCGTTCAGACCCAGCGCGTAGGCCTGCGTCTGGGCCCAGTTCACGTTGCCGAAATACGGGACGCCGGTGCGCCGCCTTGGGTTCATCAGCGTGATGTAACCGTTCTCCAGCAGCCAGGTGTTGAGGTTCATCGCCCGACGCCAGGAGGTAAAACCGTGATCCGACATCACTACGAAGGTGGTGTCGTCAGGGATGCGCTCCATGACTTCACCGATCATCTCGTCGACCTCCAGGTAGCGGTCGATCACGGCGTTCCTGAATGGGGGGTCGGCGACCGGGTCGTGGGCGGGATGGTCCGGGTCCATGGCGCGCCACATCATGTGTGAGACCTGGTCGAGATTGCCGAAGTAGTAGAAGAGGAACCCGCCTTCGAAGTCGTCCAGAACGTGGTCGAGCTGGCTGCGGATCTCAGCGTGGGCGATGGCTGCCTGGGCCATGAAGTCCGCCCGGTTGAACACGCCTTCCTGCAGGGCGTTGGTGTCCTCGGGCATTCCCTGGGTGTAAAAGCGCCCACCGGCCTCGGCCAGCTCGACGGCGTAGTCCGCCGGGGTGCTGATCGGCATCACGGGCGCCATGGCATCGAGGTTCACCGGGCTGACGTAGAGCTCGAATTCGGGGCGGACCTCCCTGAGGAAGAAGCGGGCCTGCGCCGTGATCGACTGTACGTAGGGGACAAGGTCGAAGCTCACCGTTACCCAGTCGCTCCACTCGCCCTGCTGCAAGATCACCTCCTCGGATCCGACCACGATCTTGGCAGCGAGGTTCTCCGCATCGACGTACACGGTGAACGGCGCCTCGAGCTCCGTTTCTTCCACCAACAAGGGGTTCGGCGGCCCATGCAACGCCGCTTCGACGACGTTGTTGCGCACCCTCACGCGCTCGATGAAGGCCTCCGGATTCGAGGTGATGCGCTCCGGCTGGGTGGTGTACAACGAGTAGTAACCCGGCGTGCCGAGGATGTCGGGCGTCCCCATGCCGGAGAGCTCCCGGTAGGCAGTGCCCGACGGTGGGAAGTTTGCCGGCATGCGAATGATCGTGCTCGGCACACCGTGCTCCTCGAGTACTTCCCAGAACGGCTTGCCGTGGCGCAAGAGCTCCATTTCGCCGCTGCTCAACGGGATGCTCCATGGGCCGACATCGAAAGTGCTGGGAGGCTCCGGCTCCTTGGTCGTCGACAGGTAGGGAAGCATTGTCTCGGGATCGCGGTGCACGAAGTCGTAGATCCCGTGGCCGCCCGAATCCAGGCCCGTGATGAAGTTGGACCAGGCCACCGGGCTTTGCGGCGGAAACGAGGTCCCGAGCGACTGGAAAGCTCCCTGATCGGCCAGCCGCGACAGGTTCGGGAGGCGTCCCTCGCCCATGAGCTGCTGCGTGAGCCCGTAGTCCATACCGTCGATACCGAGGACGATCATGGACTGCCCATAGGAGCGTGAATCGGAATTGCAGGCGCCCGTGGCGATCAAAGCCGACATCGCCAGAGCCCCCACCAAGCGACTACGACGAACCATCGGATGTCTCCTTGAACAGGACTTTGCCGTCCATGAACTTCGGCGGCTTGATGCCGAATTGTTGCAGTGCCGTCGGCGCGATGTCGATGAGCGCCGGATTCTCAGCGTCGATCCTACGGTTGCAGAAGATCACTCCGGGAACGATGCGCGGGTCGATGCAATGGTCACCGCTCCAGGCCTTGACGTTGTCTTCGAAAACCGCGCCGGCAACGACGCCGGTCGCCATGTCCCAGGAGCAGCGGTAGCCGGCGTTGTAGCCGACGAGCAGGTCCGGCGCGTTCTCCAGGTAGGGCCCCTGATACAGCTCGTGGGTGTCGAACAGCTCGCGGATCCCGACCTCTCCCTTTTCCTCGTCGCGCAGCCCGCTGATCTTGCCGATCAGCTCCGCCTTGAGGGCTCGGGCCTCGTCGCCGGGCTGCACGATCCCGTGCTCTTCGCGCCCCGCCATGTTGAGGAACATCCCTGTCAGGCCGATGGCGTAGGCCTTCGTCTTGCTCCAGTCGACGCCACGTAGCCACTCGGCCGAGCCGTCGGCACCCTCCTCCAGATGGAGGTAGCCGTTCTCGTGCAGCCAGGTGTTGAGGTTCACGCCGCGGCGGAACGAGTTGAACCCGTGGTCCGAACAGACCACCAGCATGTCGTCGTCGTCCATCTGCTCCATGACGCGGCCGACCAGCTTGTCGTTGTGGATGTAGAGCTGCTCGATGGCGTCCTTGTGCTCGGGCTCGCCGGAATCTCCGCCGTTCGCCGCCGCGCGTGCCTGCGCTGCCGCCGCTGCCGCCGGATGCCCCTCCTCCAGGTAACGCCAGAACATGTGCTGGATCCTGTCGGTGGCGTCGAATACGCACACCAGGGCGCCCTTGCGCAGCTTCTCCAGAGCGGCGAAGAACATGTCCTCGCGCTCCTTGTCGATGTCGTAGGTCATCTCGAGGAAGGCAGCATCGTCGATGATGCCTTCGTTCAGGGCCCAGGTATCCTCCGCCAGACCCAGCGTCGAGAACTTGCCGATCTTCTTGGCCAGGTAGGTCGAGTAGTAGGAAGGATGGGAGACGGGCATCGCCGGCTTTTCCGGATCGAAGCTGATGGGTGTGACGTACAGGCCGAAGTGCTCGTCGATCTCGGTCACCAGCATGCGACAGATCCCGCGGATCTTGACGCCGGGTGCCGCCTTGAAGGCGATCTCGACCCAGTCCGTCAGCTTGCCGGGCTCGAGCGTGTGCTTGTCGCCGTCGATCTCCAGATAAACGACGTTCGCCGCCCGGTCGATGTCGATCGTAAGCGGGATCCTCATCGGTGGATTCTCGTCGACGAGATCGTTCTCCGGCCCCTCGAGCCAGGTCTCGAAGTGATCGGCGCCGCTGCCCGCAACGGTGCTCGCGGTATCCGCGGAAGCACCGTTGAGGTGCACGCGGATCCCTCCCTCCTTGATGTCCTCCCCTCCCTCGCGGGTGGTGAAGAAAATGAACGTTCCCTGGGTCCCCAGCAGATCGGGAACGCACATGGCCGAGAGCTGCGCCCCTTTGAACCGGTCGGGCGGAAAGGTGATGGGGACCCGCAGCACTGTGCTCCAGATGTTGTGCTCGCCGAGAATCGTCCAGAAAGGCTTGGACTTGCGCAGCAGGCGCAGCTCCGGCTTGGCGAGTGGGATGCGGTACTTGCCGTTGTTCAGTCGGCGGTCCACCGAGCCGATCTTGGTCGACGACAGCACCGGCAGGTAGGTGCGGCGGTCGCGGTCGAGGAAGTCGTAGATGTTGTGCCGGGCCGGATGGGAGCCGGTCGAAAACGACGACCAAGCAACGGGCGAAACAGAGGGAAAGGTCGTCTGCAATCGGTGATAGCAACCTTTCTCGGCGAGCTTGGCGAAGTTCGGAAGCTTGCCTTCACGCAGAAACCGATCTGTCAGCTCGGGGTCCTGCCCATCCAGCCCCACGACCACGAAGCGATTGATCTTGGGACTCGCCATGCCACGGAACTTCCAGGCTCGGATCGCCATCCGGAACGGCCACAGCAGCAGCGAAAGGAATGAAAGCAGGATGGTCGTGAAGATGACCAGAAACGAGCCGACGAAGGCAATACCTGCCCCAGGACCCACGTAGGCGTGGGCCGCAGACGGCCAAGTGAGAACGAGGAGCGCCAGAGCCCAGGGCCCCACGCGCACGCAACGGTACAACCGTGAAGCACCGCGGGGGGCTTTAGCTCGGCGGATGACGACTTCGAGCATGTCGGAATCGTACCCGGTTCCGGAGTCTGGCGCACGCCCTTAGTTCACGGCTGGCCGTTTCGACCCGTCCGGCGCGCGGGAGCTGGCGCAGGTCTTTCGGACTGCGTCGCAACCAGCGGCGGCTACGGATCGTTCCGCAGGGCAACCAGCGGATCCACTCTACTCGCTCGTCTTGCCGGCACCCACGAGGCCGTCAGCGCCATCAAGAGCAAGAGGACCGGGATACCCACGTAGGTCAGCAGATCGGTAGCGCCGACGCCGTACAAAAGGCCCTCGAGAAAGCGGGTCAGAAAGGCCGCACCGGCGAGCCCGAACGGCACACCCAACGCGGCAAGCGTCACGCCCGTCAGCACGGTCCGCGTGACGATGTCGGCAGGGTCGGCGCCGAGAGCGAGCCGGATCCCGGTCTCGTGCGTTTGCGAGCGAACGGTGAAGGCGATGAGGCCGTAGATCCCGATACTTGATAGCAACAGAGCGATTGCGGCCAGCGCTCCCATCAGGATGAGGGTGAAGCGAGTGCCGCCCATCGCAGCGCCGACGTACTCCCGCATGGCGCGCACCGTGTGGATCGGGCGTCCGGTTCCCAGATCGGCGGCCTCGCGGCGGATCATCGAGACCAGGTCGGCCATGTCGCCCTCGGCGCGTACGGCGAAGATGTTGTTGGCGCCCGGAGCCAGGCGATACGGCAGATAAACCTGCGGACGCACCTGGCGACGGACGTCGATTCCGCGCGCGTGCGCCACCACGCCGACGATCTCCACCTCGTTGTTCGCCAGAATGTCCTCGCCGTCCTGGTCGTCTCGCAGCAGCTCGGTGCCCATGCCGATCTGCATGCGCTTCCCTACGGCATCGCCGCCGGGCCAGCCTGCACGCGCCAGAGTCTCATCGACGATCGCCACCGGCACGATCGCGTCGTTGTCGTGATCCTCGAAGGACCGCCCGGCAAGTACCCGGATGCCCATGGCCTCGAAGTAGCCGGGCGTGACGAAGCGATAGTCGGCGGAGGTATCGTTCCAGTTGTCCGTGGAGTCGAGCGTCATGTCGGTGGAGTACGCGGCCATCATGTTCTGATTGCTGAGCGGCAGAATGGAGATGGCTCCCGCCGCGGACACACCCGGCAAACCCGCGACACGGTCCTCGAGTTGCCGGTAGATGGCCCACCGCTGCTCCGGCTCCGTGTGCGCGTTGAAGTCGATGGGCACCTGCATCGTCATGACCCGATCCGGCTCGAAGCCCAAATCCACCCCGCTCAACGACACGAAGCTGCGAATGAGCAGGCCGGCGCCGATCAGCAGCATCACCGAGAAAGCCACCTGGGCAACCACGAGCGCGGCGCGCGTGCGCGCGCGCAGCCCGCGACCGCCGCGCCGGCCTTCCTTGAGCGCGTCGTGCAACTGCGGGCGAGACGCCTGCCACGCGGGAATCACGCCGAACAGCAGGGCAGCGAACAGCGCCGCGACGAATGTGAACCCGAAGACGGTCGGATCCAGCCCGATGTCGCCGACTCGGGGCAGGTTGCCGGGCTGCAACGCCAACAGGATATCGAGGCCGAGCGAGCCCATGATCAAGCCGACGACGCCGGCAAGCGCGGCGAGCACCGCGCTCTCGGTGAGCACCTGGCGCATCAGCCGACCGCGTCCAGCCCCCAGGGCGGCGCGCATGGCAATCTCCTTTTCGCGGGTCTTCGTGCGCGCCAGCAGCAGGTTCGCCGCATTGGTGCAGGCGATCAGCAATACGAGTGCGACGGCGCCCACCAGGGCGAGGATCGCCGGGCGGACGTTTTGCACCAGATCCGCGTGCAGCGGATGCACGTAGAACCGGATGCCGGCGCCCTCATAGGCCTGGGCGTTTTCCTGCACCAGACCCTCCCCGACCGCCGTGATCTCGGCCTGCGCCTGCTCGAAGCTGACACCGTCGCGCAGCCGGGCGATGGTTCGATAGGCCCAGAAACCGCGGTCGTCCGGATCGAGGATGAGCGGCCTCCAAACGTCGACATCGGGAGACAGGCTGGTACCCGGCCCCAACAAGAGCTGGAATCCCTCTGGCATGACGCCGGCAATGGGGACCTGCTCGTTGTTGATCTCGATGGTCTGATGGACGACGTCGGGGTCACCACCGTAGCGGCGCTGCCACAACCCGTGGCTGAGAATCGCCGTCGGCGGGGCGCTGCCGCCGTCGTGTGTGTCCTGCGCCGGTACCATGCCCTCTTCGGGCGCGAAATGGCGGCCGACGATCGGCTCCACGCCGAGAAGCGGAAAGAGATTGGGCGAAACGCTCGCCCCCAGCACCGCTTCCATGTCCCCTTCCGCGGTCAGGTTGGTCGTGTACTCACGCGTCACGGCTCCCACGTCTTCGAGCAATTCGGCGCGCTGGCGAAAATCCAGGACCTCGGCACGGGCCAGGCCCGGGTGCTGACGGAGGCTCGACAGGTCGATACGCAGCAGCGCCAGCTCATGCGGATCCTCGTAAGGCAAGGGCTTCAACAGGACACCGTTGACAACGCTGAAGATGGCCGTGTTCGGCCCGATTCCCAGCGCCAGGGTGAGGATGATGGCGAGGGCGAAGCCCGGCTGCTTGAAAAGTTGTCGCACGGTGAAGCCGATGTCTCTGATTGTTCCGCGCATGGCGTGGTCCTTTCGGTGGCGCAATTCGGGGGGAGCGAGTTGCGGACCGGGATCACTCGAATCCGGGCTCCGGGGAGCTTCTTCGATCGGAACGGCGTGCTTCGGGGAATGAAAGCTGGCTGGCAGCTGCGGCCGGCGACGGCCCCGCGGGCGGGAGATGGCGTGGTCGCGTGAGGCCTCGTGGTAGCGCTCGGTCGCCTCTTCGACCGACTCATCGGTGCCCGCAAATCGGATGACGCCGTTGGCGAAGGCAATGATTGTATCGTGGCCACTATCGCCGACGAAGAC
>CBDUAS010000012.1:0-16534 GCA_965365185.1 uncultured bacterium
CCTCTCGAAGACCCGCCGCGCCAACGCCATGCGATAGCGCCGTCTCTCGTCTTCCGGCGCCGCAGGGGAGTAATCGCGGCCGTGGGACTCGAACACGTCGTAGAGAACCTGGTGCTCCCAGGGGGCGGGCCTCGAGCCCTGCGCCTCGAGGTATTCGATCAGCGTCGGTCCGCGACCACGGCCGGTGCGCAGAAAGACCAGCGTGTTGAAGAAATCCAGCGTGACCGCGCGAACGGGCGCCCGCAGGTTCACGGAACCTTCGCCACGAAAAGCTCGCACTCGCCGGGCTCGAGCTCGGAGTGCTCCAGCGGCACGATGTGGGCGCGAAAACCGACTTCGGAGAGTAATCGGAGCCACTCGGCACGGGCGAACAAACCCATGAGGTGGCGGTCGTGCTCCGCGCGCACGGAGCCATCGGCCTCGCGCAGAAGATAGGCGAAGTCGACGGTATACGTGGAGTCCTCGGGGTCGGGATCGTAAGTCCACTCCAGGTAGCGAAGACCGCGACCGTCACCGGCAGCGCTGTCGTGGCCTCCGTGGCTCGTCGAGGGGCGGAAGATCTCGCGGGTGTGGTCGGGAACGAACACCGCGGCGCCGCCCGGCCGGCAGTGAACGAACGCGGTCTCGATCGCCCGGCGCAGGTCTTCGACGGTACGCATGTACACGACCGCGTCGTGGACGAAGACGCAATCGAAGGTGCGGTCGAGCCGCACCGACCGCATGTCGCCTTGCACGTGCTCGCATTTCGGGTTCAGCGCTCGAGACACCTCGAGCATTCCGGGCGACCGATCGACCAGCGTCAGGTCGAAGCGTGCCTTCATGTGAGAGGCGTTGTTGCCTCCGCCGCTGCCGAGCTCGAGCAGCGTGCGGGCCGGCGGCTCGCAGGCCTCGAGCAACGTGCGCTCGTAGAACGCCGCTTCCTCAGCGTAATCCGCCGGCGCCGACAACAGCGGCCACCAGTCGGCGAGCTCATCGTAGAGCTTCATGTGTATCCATCCCGGCACCGTACCCGTCGACCACCGGTTGCGGGAACATCGACAGGGAGAGGCCTCCCGAAGCCGGCGCCCTCCACAGGCGCGCCTTCCAGCAGCTCGACCCTCCAGCCGCCTTCTTCGAGATAAGCGATGAACGGCTTCTTCGCTGCCCAGTCGTCATCGTAGCGGGCGAAAACCATGGTGGCACCGTCGCGTGCGAATGAAGGCGACGACTCGGAGGCATCGGTACTGGTCTGCTCGCCGGGCACGCCGGGCTCGTGGAAGTAGGTCACCGTCTGCACCCGGCCCGCCTCCTCGTAGCCGAAGACCTCTCGCACAGGCTCCTGTGCGTCGCCCTCGAAGTAGATCGCGCCGGCCTCACGCCCGTTCTCGTCGTGCAGGACGAAGAACAGCAACGTCGGGTCGCCGTCCGCCCCCCGGTTCTCGCGGCGCAGGCGCTCGCCGTCGGGCGTGAACCAGGTGATCTCGGTGCCGAGGAAGGCACCGCTCACGGGATGGTAGAGATCGATCCGCTCCTCGAGAACGCCCGCTTGCGGCGCCGCAACGATCAGGCTGAACGCGATGCTTAACAGCGTCATCGGTGATCCTTGATGTTCTGTCTCGGGCCGCCCGCCTGCTTGCAGTCAGCGGGCTCAGGACCGCTTCGGCCGGAAGTCGATTTCTCTCCAGAGCTCACCCTTGCCCAGCTCCACGACGTGTTCGCTGGCGAGGAAGTCATGCGGGAAGCCGAGCTCGATGGCCGAGACCTCGTCGAGCCTGCACAGGTGCTCCTCCGAGATGCTGACATCCGTCGCGGCGAGGGCGTCTTCCATCTGCGCCTCCGTGCGCACGCCGACGATGGGGAAGTAGCGGTAGCCGCGCGCCAAGACCCAGGCAATCGCCACCTGTGTCGAGGTGACGCCGATTTCGTCGGCGACGGCGTCCACGGCCCGAGCGATGTCGAGGTTGCGCTCCGCCGTGCGCCCCCATGCCTCGTTGCGCTCCTTGCGCAGCGAATCGGTGTCCCCGCCGCGTGTGTACTTGCCGGTCAGCACCCCGCCGCCGAGCGGCGCCCAGGGAGTGACGGCCATGCCGAAGTGCTGCGCCATCGGCAGCAGGTCGCGCTCGGCGTCCCGCTGCAGCAGGCTGTACTCGACCTGTATGGCGACCACCGACGACCAGCCGCGTAGCTCCGCCATTGTGGTGGCGGTGCTGATCGCCCATGCCGGCGTGTCGCTGATGCCGATGTAGTGCACCTTGCCCATCCGCACCAGGTCGTCCAGTCCCCGCATGGTCTCCTCGAGCGGTGTGTCGTCGTCGTAGACGTGCACCCAGAGAAGGTCGATCCAGTCGGTCTGGAGGCGCTTCAGGCTGCCCTCCACCGCCTGCATCATGTTCTTGCGGTGGTTGCCGGCGGCATTGGGGTCCGTATGGTCCATGGCCAGGGTGTACTTCGTACCGACAACCATGCGGTTGCGCCGGCCCTTCATCCAGCGGCCTACATACTCCTCCGTCTGCCCGTTGTGATATTTGTTCGCGGTGTCGAGAAAATTGCCACCAGCGTCGGCATAGATGTCGAGAACGCGCTGCGACGTCTCCTCGTCGGCGCCGAAGTCCCAGTCCTGGCCGAAGCTCATCGTCCCCAGGCAGATCTCCGATACCCGCACGCCGGCGGGGCCCAGCATCCTGTAGCGCATGGTCGCCTCAGTTCGCGTTTACGATCACTGGTCGCCTACCCGCCGCCTCGGCCCCGAGGCGGAGACCCTCATGCTCTCCGGCGACGCGACGAGTGGCAACCGGGGGAACATCGCTGCCGCCGCTCAGAGCCGGGCACGGCTCGCTTCCCGACCGCCTGATCGACCTTCGAGAGCGATTCAAACAACTGCCAGCAGAATCAGCGCCACGCCCGCGCCCAGCGCGGCGACGGCGCCGACCTTGACTACGGTGATCCGTTCGGCGAAGAACAGGTATCCGGTGCCGAGCGAGGCAGCCGATCCGACCACCCGCTTCATCGTCTCCACCTCGCCCACCATGGCGCCTCGATAGGCGAGATACTGCAGGCCGATCGCCACGGATGCCAGCACCACGGCGGCCGACATCGCCGGGCGCTTGCGAAACACCGACCCGATCTCGGTCAAGCCGCCACGTAGGGCAAGAAAGCTCAGCAGCACCGCCGCCGCACCGCTGCTCTGCACCAGGCCGTGCACCAGTGTGGTGCTGGCCTCGACGGCAAGCTTGTCGAACGGAGCGGCCGCGGAAACGGACGCTGCGGCGAGCAGCATGAGCGCAGCTCCGGTATCGAAAGCCGGCCGGCGCCCCTCCGACGGATCGGATCCGTCCGCCCGAAGGAGCCCCAGCGCGAGCGCACCGAGGACGACGAGCACAATGCCGATCCACTCCTGCAATGAGGGTCGCTCGTTGAGTATCGCTACACCGAAGAGCGAAGTCGCCACCGGAGTGAACGACAGCATCGGTATCGTGCGACTGATCGAAGACCGACGCAGCGACTCGAGGATCAGCACCTGCGTCGAGATGCCGAGCGTGGTCGAGGTCAGCCCAGGGACGAGGTAGGCGTCCAAATCCATGCGCGCGCCCGTCACCAGAGCGCCGAACGCGAACAGCACGGCGGCTCCGAGAGAGAGCCCGCCGGCGATGACGGCGGCGCTGTGCCGGTCGGCGAGCGATTTGCGGGCGACGTCCAAGCCCGCCCAGGCCAGGCCGGACAAGAACGCGACGAACAGCCCGAGAGATGTCCCCACCGCGCCCCCCCGTGAGCTCACGCCCCCCGTTGGGGAGGCGGTCTTCGGCGCAAGGTTACCCGGCCGACCGCTTCGCCGCTCGTGTTCGGTCCGCTGAATCCCTCGTGTCGGCCCCACGCAGGATGGTCACCGGTCGCGTGTCGACGACCGTCAGAACGCATAGCCGAAAGCGAAGTGAAAGCGCACGATCTCGGCGGCGCAGGAGCTGATCGGCCGGCGCTGGAGCGCCTCCAGTGAGCAAGGGTTGAGGGCCTCCGCATAATCGAACCGCAGGGCGCCGAAGGGCAATACGACGCGCAAGCCGGCGCCGACAGAGTGCTTCAAGTCGCCGAGACGGAACCCGCCTCTGGTCGCCCAGACGTTCCCCGCGTCCCAGAACAGACCGCCGTGCAGGATCCTCCAGATCGGAAAGCGGATCTCCTGGTTGATCACCGCTACAGCCTGGCCGCCGATGTAGAGAAACCCGTCGTCGATCTCCGGGCCGCTGATGAACACCGCCGGCCCGAGCGTGTTTTGCTTGTAGCCGCGGACGGAGTTCGCGCCCCCCGCCTGAAAGCGGTCTTCGATCAGCAAGAACTCCTGCGTTCCGGACGAGACGCCGGCGCGATAGCCGGATGCCCAGACGATCGACCCGAAGAGCGGGTAATAAAAGAACCCCTGGCCGTAGAGGCGTACGTAGCCGACGTCCGAGCCCCAGATCTCGGGCACCACCTGCAGGGTGACGTTCCAAAAGCGGCCACGCGTCGGATTGACGAAGCTGTCGCGGCGATCCTCGATGAGAGAGATACCGAAGCGCGGCCTGAACGCGTCGATGAGCTCGCCCTCACCTTCGAAGTCGAAGCGATCGGCGCGGAACTTCGCGTAGCGAAAGTTCCATTGGAGAGAGAACTTGTCGGTGCGATTGTCGGTGAGCTTTCTCGTTTGCTGGAACGTGAACCCGCTGCTTCGCGATTCGAGCGAAGGTATCCCTTCCCGGATGACGAGTTCCTCCTGTTCTGTTTCGACGATGAGCTCGGTAACGATGCGGCGAGAGAAGAACGTCGGCATGCG
Source organism: uncultured bacterium (assembly GCA_965365185.1). Lineage (GTDB taxonomy): Bacteria > Acidobacteriota > UBA890 > UBA890 > UBA890 > CBDCGW01. The sequence goes on from CBDUAS010000012.1 coordinate 4,784, forward strand.
CAGTGTGCCGCGAAAGAGCTGGTGGCTGCCCTGATAGAAGACGGCGAAGCCCAGGTTGGTTCCGCGGCGGAACTGGTTCACGAAGTTGACGCGGGCGTTGACCTCGAAACCGCTGGCGCGCGGCTCGGACTCCTTGCTGATGGATTGCTCACTGTTGACCCAGTTGTAGCGAACGCCGTAGCTGACATCGACATCCGAGCGTTCGACGACCTGAATGATGACGTCCTGGATCTCCTGGCCCTGCTGCGCCGGATCCGGCCGCACGTCGGCCGAGCGGAAGATGGCGAGGTCGTAGAGGCGCTTCTGGGTGCTCTGGAAGTCCGTCAGGCGAATGGGATCGCCGCTGCGGAAGGTCAGCTCGTTGCGGACCACGCGTGGCAGCGTACGGTTGTTGCCGACGACGCGGATCTCGCCGACCCGGGCGCGCATCCCCTCCTCGATGACCAGGGATACGTCCAGGCCCCGCTCGCTCCGCGTCAGGTCGGCGCGCACGCGGACGTCGCTGAATCCCTCGGATCGGTAAAGAGCCCGGACGCGGCTCTGCCCCTCGCGAATCTGGGGAAAATCGACCGGGCCACCGGCTGCCACGGCGAAGCTCTCTTCGATGCGGGAGGGATCGAGCGCCCGGCCCTCACCGACGTCGACGGCGGCAACCCGCGTCACCTCGCCTTCGTTTACGGGAACCTCGACGTTCAAAATCCCGGTACTCGAGTCGAAACGAACCCGAGGGGTTCCGGACGTCGCGTCGAGGAAGCCGTCGGCGGCGTACCGCAAGCGCAGGCCACGCTCCAGATCCGGCGGCTGCTCCAGCAGCTTGAAGAACTCCGGCGTGCCCGTGCCCGGAAGCGCGGCGACGAGCTGTTCGTCGGTCAGCACCTCGTTGCCGTCGAAAGAGAGCGCCACGGAGCTGCCGCGCGGCCCCTTGGTGACCTCGTAGACGACACGGACCTGCGGGCCTGCCGGGCCGTCACGGCGCTCGATCGAGGCAACAGCGTCCGCCGAGAAGTAGCGCTGCGCTCGAAGCCGCGTGCGCAGCGACTGCGTCGCATCCGCGAGGAGGAATTCCTCCGGCACGCGCCCGTCCCAGGCGCGCTCGATGTCCCTGCGGATACTCCCTCCCGGATCGTCTCCCGCCCACACGATCGACGTCGACCCTCCCGGGGTCACGGCAAAACGCACCGACACCTCGTCCGCCGTTTCCCCCTCCTCGATCGACGTCTCGACGTCGACGAGGGCGCTCAGATAGCCGGCCGCGATCAGCTCCTCGCGCAGCCGGTCGGCCTCGTCTCGCACGCGCCAGTAATCGAAGCGGTCGCCCTCGTCGATGCGGGGGCGGCGTCCGACGCCCGACGGAGCGCCCTCGACGGAGACCGAACGCACGACCTGGTTGCGCCGCGGCGCCGCTCCCGCCCTCGGGGGACGACGACGCAGGTTGAACTCGAAGCGCTGCGAGATTCCCAATCCGAAGTCGGCGGAGTTCTCTTGAATCCCGCGCAACCAGATATTGCGCGCCACCCGGTAATCGAGAATGAACAGGCGTCGTTCGGCGCTGTCGAGGGCGATCGAGTAGGTCACCGAGAGGCGTTCCGTCACGGGGAACCCGAACGAGAGCCGCGCGGTCGGATCGGCTTCCTCCGACAGGATCATCGGGCCGGCGCCGGGGGGCGGACCGAAGGTGATGAGATCGCCGAGGCCCTCGTGCACCAGCCCCGCAAGCGAGGAGAGCGCCCACGCCGAGGCGATCTGAGCGCCTCCCTCGCCGGCGTTCTCCAGCGTGCGCCCGGTGACCAGCAGCGAGGCGAGATCGCCTTCGGTGAGGTCGGGGGCATCCGGCGCTGTCAGCCGGGTGCGCAGGTCATCGGCGTAGCCCTCGACCTCGACGTTGATGGTCGTCGTGCCCACCCGGGTGGTCGCCTGGACGTCCAGGTAGGGAAGCAGCGCCGGGACGCCGGTCAGGTCCACGCGACCTCGAACGATCTCGAGGCGGTTGCGGCCGATGTCGAAGGTGCCGCCCGGCACCACGGTGAGGACGCCGCCGGCTTCGGGGATGGCAACGGTTCCGCGCACCGAGACACTGCCGGCCACCTCCAAGAACGCCGTCGAGTTCTCCAGGAAGATGTTGCGCTCGGTGGCGATAACGAGGTCCAAACCCAGTCGGGACAGCGCTCCCTGCAGCTCGCTCGGGTCGCGCAAGGCGATACTCTGCGAGCTCAGGGCCTGCTGATCGTCGTCGAACTCGCGGGTGAAGATGCCCCGGTCGAGCAAGAGGCTGCCGGTGAGTCTCGCCGGGCCCTCGCTGTTGCTGAGCCGCAACTCGCCCGCGACCTCGCCGCGGAAGCCGGTCATGATCTCGAGGGGAACAGCGTCGGCATCGAGGCGGAGATCCAAGAGCGGGCGGTTCAGCTCGGTCCAGTCGACGGTGCCGGAGCCCTGTAGCCGGCCGCTACCCGACCTCGCTTCGAACCGCGGTATCACCAGGCTGGTGTCGGAGAGATCGAAGTCGACGGCTGCGTCCGTCAACGAGAACCGTGGTCGTAAGCTGGTAAGCCGTCCGCCCCGGATTGAGCCCCCGCCGGCGAGTGAGACGGTACCGCCGTTGCCGGCCGCCTCGACATCGAGCGTCGCCTCGCCGCGCACCTGCATGCCCTGAGCCGCGAGCAGCGGGTTCAGCAGTTCCGCGTCGAGTCGGCCACTCACCAGCCCGCGGAAATCGAGCCCGTCGGCCAGGCGCAGATGAGCAAGCGCGAGGTCGAGCGTTGCCCCGTCGCCTTCGAGGCGGAGATCGGGGAGCGACAACGCGCCGGATGCAACCCGCCAAGCAGCCGGGCGCACCGTGCCGAAGGAGCGCGTCCCCGAGGTGACAACCAGCGAGGTGATCTCGCCAGCGCCGGAGATGGCCTCGAGATCGAGGGCGGGCAGATCGACCTTACCGCTGATGCTCGCCATGGCGGAGAACTCGGAGGTTCTGCTCTCCGCGGGCAGCAAAGACGCCAGATCTACGTCACGGACGTCGAGCTCGATAGAAGCACCGGACCCGCCCGCGAGACCCGGCAACGTACCTGCCATCTCCACGCTTCCCCCGAGGATCTCCGCGGTCAGGCTCACGCTCGTGGGGCGATCGTTGGCCGCATCGATGGCAAGGTCCAGCCCCGTCCACGTCAGGTCGCCGTACGATCCGCGAGCGCCGGTTATCGTCAGGCCGCCCTGTCCACTGGCGCTCGAGATCGGCCCCGTGACGATCACGTCCACGTCGGCGAGCCCCTCCACGAGCAGCCCGGGGTCGAGCAACCTCAATGCGGCCAGGTCGAGCCGACCCTGCGCGACGAGGTCGATTTCCTCGTCTGCAGCGACGGGCAGCGTGGCGTCCACGGAAAGCCGGACCCCCTCCCCGGTCAATGCGAGGCCGTCGATGCGCACGCTCGCTGCGTCGCCGGCAAGGCGGAACGGAGCGGCGCGAACGATTCTCTCGGGAAACCGCGCCTCGACCGACTCGATGCTTGCCGAATAGGTCAGGCTCTCGGGTGCGGCGAGGCTGATATCCACCTGCGCCACACCTTCCACCACCCACTGATCCTGATCCCGACCCCAGCCGGCGGCGAGCGCCCTCATCCACTCGGTGGAGGGCAGCGCACTCAATTCGATTTCGGCGTGCAGCGGGTAGTCATCCTCGAGCTGCAGCCCACCGACGAGGAACCTCGAGCCCGGCCGCGTCGTTCCCTCGATCGATACGCTGCGGTCCTGCGCGGCCAGGTCGAAATCGACGTCAGGCACGGCCACGTCGTTGTAGGAAAGCTCGCCGACGGTAAAACGAGCGCGCCCCTGAGGGCTGTCCACCGTGCCGGATAGCGTCGCCTCGAGATCCACGGTCCCCGTGACGGCCTCCGCGTACTGCTCGGGGAACGGAAGCTCGCCGGCCTGAAGGCCGCGGAGAGAAAGGTCGGCGCCGATCTCTCCGGTGTCGAACACGTACCGCCCCGAGCCTTCGAGGCTACCGCCGGCGTAGGAACCTCGGAGCTCGCGGACTTCCATCTCACGACCGAGCTTGCTGACCGACGCCGACGCCGTCCCCGGTACTCCAAGCACGGTCATCTCCGGCACCCGGACCTCCGCCGTCCAGTCGGGATCCTCGAAGCGTCCGGTGAGCTCGAGGTCGGCGTCGACCCTGGCTTCGAACGGAATTCCGGCGGCTTCGAGTCCGAACGACTCGACCATCGAGGCATCCGCGGCCACGCCGGCGATAGTGAGACCGATTCCCCATTGCTGGCCTGCGACCAGAGGTACGTTCCCGGCCGCCAAAACGACGCCACCGGCGCCCTCGAGCCGGACATTCCGGAGCTCGGCCGATTCGGTGGACCCATCGAGCTCGCCTGCAAGCACGAAAGATCGGCCGCTGATCGACAGGGACTCGCTGGTCACCGTGGCTGTCCACACGGGCGCATCGAACGCTCCCCCAGCTCGCCCGGAAGCCTCCAGCGCGCCCGAAACGGGGATCGGCGACGCTACCGGAAGCTCGCCGAGGTCTCCCAGCGTCAGGTCGTATTCGGCCTCGAACTCGCCGGCCGCCGGATCGACTTCGGCACGACCCGACAGCGAAGCGCCCCAGGCAGGAACCGCCAGGTTCTCGCTCTCCAGCCGCAGAAGACCCCCCCGCAGGGTGGCGGCAATCGATCCGCGGAGATCCGCCCCCGGCTCGAGCTGGATGCGTGCGTCGCCGGCGGCTTCGTCGATCTGCCAGCCCGTCCATTGCAATCGTGCGTCGCCACCGACTCGGGCGCTTATGGGAAGCGTTTCCTCCGCCACCCGACGAAGCGCGTCCACCACGTCGAGGCCGCGGAAGGTCAGCTCCAGCCGTCGAGCACCCGTCTCGCGAACCTCGAGCTCGCCCGTCATCTGGGCCTCGCCGCCGAAGCCCCTTGCTTCGGCGTGGACGACGCGGAGCATCTGATCGGCGTAGCGCAGATCGGCGCGGACGTCGCTCAGGACGACCTCGTCCCACGCAACCGCCTCGGAGCCGACCTCGGCTTCTATCGTCAGCTCGCCGGCATCGAAACCGGCGCGGGCGATCCCGGACGCGACACCGGTGATGACGAGCTCCTCGTCGATCAACCGGGCGAGCGAACCATCCAGGGCGTACTGCAGGTCGATCGCACCGGTAGCCGCGTCGGTCAAATCGATCTCCCCCTCGGCCCGTACGAAGGAGTCCTCTTTGAACAGGGCGGCGGACACCAACCGCAGGCTGCCGGCGCTGAGGTAGAGATCGGCATCGAGCGCATCGAACACGGTCTCCGCTCCGCCGACTCGTGCGACGCTTCGATCCGCGTGAAGCGTCAGACGATGCTCGTCGCCCTCTTTCGTGAGGTCTGCCGCGATGGCCTCGATCGTCAACCAATCGTCGAAGCCGGTGTTCGTGGTGTCGCGAAAACGCACGACGCCGGCGCGAATCCGCAGCACGTTTATCCAGGAAAGCAGCGCAGCCGGGTCGGTATCACCTTCTCCCTCGGGCAGACCCAGCCAGGCGAGGTCGAGGCGATCGACCTCGGCAGACAGCCTCAACGTCGGCGACAGGGTGGCGCGGACGCGATCAGCGTTGAGGGAGAAGCCGCTCTCCCCCTCTGGCTCCAGCGAAAACCCCGAGAGCACGAACTCCCCGCGCCAGAGACGATAGTCGAGGCGCGCCAGAGAAGCCGTCGCTCCCGTCAGCGAAGAGGTCACGCGGGCCACGCCCCATCGGGCGAGGCTCTTCACCGGCGGCGTGTGCACCAGCACGAACAGCAGGAGAAAGCCGCCGAGCAGAAGAAGACCTCGTTTTGCCTTCCTTCCGAGCTTCATCACGCTTCCATTCTCGGCCGCCATGCGGCCTCGCGCCAACGCCCGGACAGAGCAAATCACCGCCGCCGCCGATAAGATGACGGGCGGCGGTTCTCACAGGCCCGACGAGGCAGGGCGGGAGTAGGCGTATGCACGACAAGAAAGAGCATCGACGGCTCTCCGGGATGTCACGCCGGTGACGGTTGATCAAGGGATCCTCTTCGCGCTGCTGCTGTTCGTCTTCGTGTTCCTCGTCTGGGGCAGGTGGCGCTACGACCTGGTCGCGTTCGTCGCTCTGCTCGTAGCGCTGCTGACCGGCGTCGTCAGCGCCGACCTGGCGTTTTCGGGGTTCGGCCATCCGGCGACGGTCATCATCGCGCTGGTATTGATCGTCAGCACCGGTCTGTCGAATTCCGGAGCCATCGAGATCCTGTCGCGCGCAGTGGTGTCGGGCTCGCGAACGCTGGCGGCCCACATCGCCGTCATGTCGTCGCTGGCAGCGGCGCTGTCGGCGGTGATGAACAACGTCGCGGCGCTGGCCTTGCTGATGCCGGTGGACATGCGGGCGGCGGCGAAGGCCAAGCGCAGTCCGGCCCTGTCGCTGATGCCGCTGTCGTTCGCCTCCATTCTCGGCGGCATGATCACGCTGATCGGCACCCCGCCGAACATCGTCGTCGCGGAATTCCGTAACGACGCACTCGGGGCAGCCTACCGGATGTTCGATTTCGCCCCCGTGGGCCTTGTTTGTGCGGTGGTCGGGGTCGCCTACGTGGCCCTCGTCGGCTGGCGGCTGCTGCCGGTCGAGCGAACAGGCGCCAGTGAAGAAAAGGAGCCTTTCGACCTGGCCAACTACGTTGCGGAGCTGAAGGTGGCGGACGGCTCCGAGGCGATCGGCAAGAAGGTCGCTGAGCTCGACCACATCGCGACCGAAAGCGACATCGAGATCGTCGGGCTCATACGCAACGGAACACGTATGCCGGGGCTCGCTCGCAGGGTGGAAGTGAAGACCGGTGACACCCTGGTCGTCGAGGCGGATCCAGAGAGCATCGAGGACGCTCTCGGCGCCCTCGGCCTCGAGTACGTGGGCGCCGGCACGACGATGCTAAAGGACGAGGAGCTGACGTTGAGCGAGGTCGTGGTCCCCGCATCCTCGCGCCTGGCCGGCCGCTCGAGCTCGTCGATCCGGCTTCTTTACCGATACGGCGTGGCGCTGGTCGGCGTATCGAGACAGGGGCGTCGTCTCGACGCCCACGTCCGCAAGCTCGAGATCGAGGCCGGCGACGTGTTGCTGTTGCTGGGGTCTGAAGGGCGCACCTCGGATGCGATCGTCCGGCTGGGGTTTCTTCCACTACGGGACCGCGGCCAACGGGTGATTCAGCGAAACAAGGCCTGGATTGCCGTCGGTATCTTTGCCGCGGCGATCCTCGCGGCGAGCGTCGGTGTCGTCGACCTACCCATCGCCCTGGGCTGCGTCGCCGCGCTCTTCGTGCTGGTCGGCATCGTTCCGCTACGCGAGGTCTACACTTCCATCGAGTGGCCCGTCATCGTGCTGCTGGGGTCCATGATCCCGATCGGCGGAGCGTTGCAGTCGACGGGCGGCACGACGCTGATCGCCAACGGCATCGTCCACCTCTCCGCGGGACTGTCGCCGGTCTTCGTCCTCGTGCTGCTGATCGTCGTCACCATGACGCTGTCCGACGTCATGAACAACACCGCCACCGCCGTGATCGCCGCGCCGATCGCAATCGAGATCGCCGGCCTGCTCGACGTCAATCCCGACCCGTTTCTGATGGGGGTGGCGGTGGCCGCCTCCAGCGCTTTCCTCACGCCCATCGGGCACAAGAACAACACCCTGATCATGGGCCCGGGCGGCTACCGCTTCGGCGACTACTGGCGCATGGGCCTACCGCTCGAAATCATCGTCATCGCCGTTGCCGTACCGACGATCCTGCTCGTCTGGCCGCTGCGTTGACGCGGCGGCGACCGCTGGACGCGCGTCGATCACGCGCCCGCGCGCCGCGAACAACTGATGCGTAGCACGCACACTCCCCTACATGAAGCGAGGATCGAGAATGAAACGCACATTGCGATTCGGCCCTGGGAATGTTGCCTTGTACCGGCTGGTCATCTCGCTCACGGCAATCGCCCTGCTGGTGTCGACGCCGCCGGCGTTCGGCGCCGGGGCTGACGGCGACGACGGAGCGGAAGAACAGGCGCGACCAGTCATCGGGCTCGTCCTCAGCGGCGGCGGCGCGCGCGGCCTCGCCCACGTCGGTGTCATCCGTTGGTTCGAGGAGCACCGCATCCCCATCGACCTGGTGGCCGGCACCAGCATGGGAGGCCTCGTGGGTGGGATCTACGCCACCGGGGCCGATTCCGAGGCGATGGTCGATCTGATCGAGACGATCGACTGGCAGCTCGTCCTGGGTGCCGACACGCCTTATCCCCAGAAGGCGTTTCGCCGCAAGGAAGACGCGCTCGTCGCCCCCACACCGCTGGAGATCGGCCTGCGTGACGGTATCAAACTCCCGGAGGGGCTCGACGCCGGCCATCAGGTCGGCCTGGTTCTCGACCGCATCGCTTTCCCCTACGCCGGTCTCGACTCGTTCGATCAGCTACCCACTCCGTTCGCCAGCGTTGCCGTCGACCTGACCTCCGGTGAAGAGGTGGTGTATCGCTCCGGTCGCTTCGCGGAGGCACTGCGCTCGACGATGTCGTTCCCGGGCTGGTTCGCTCCGGTTCGCTCGGGCGACCGCGTGCTGGTGGACGGCGGCGTGCTCAACAACCTGCCCACCGACGTGATGATCGAGATGGGCGCCGAGGTCATCATCGCCGTCGACCTGGGCATGCGATCGGCCGAGCAAGAGCCCTTCGACAACGTCCTCGGCGTGCTCAACCGTACTCTCACGGTGATGATGCGCGCCAACACGGACCGCAACGCCGCCCTCGCAGACCTTCTGATCACGCCGGACGTTTCGGCGTACGGCTTTGCCGACTTCGACGAGATCGAGGCACTCGGTCGCATCGGCTACGAGGCCACCGAGGAGCTCACCGACGAGATCGGCGTCTTCGCGTTGAACGAAGCCGATTGGCAGGCCTACCAGCGGGCGCGAGCGGACAAGAGGCGGAGTTTCGAGGCAACGCCGGAGTTCCTCGAAATCGAAGGGGCCGTCGAAACCGATCTGCCGACGGTCGAAGCGACCCTTGAACGTCACCTCGGTGTACCCCTCGAGCCCGACCTTCTCGACTACGATCTCACCAACATCACCGGCTGGGGCCGCTACAACGTCGCCGGCTACCGGGGCCGACAGCAGAACGGTAGCGAAGGGCTCGGCATCGGCCTGCAGGAGAAGACCCACGGGCCTCCGTTCGTGCGCCCCATCTTCAGCCTCAGCGGCAGCGAATTCCGCGAGGCGCTGCTGACGTTCGGCGCCCGCCTGATCGTCTTCGATGCAGCCGGCACCAACAGCGAGTGGCGTCTCGATGCCACCTACGGGCAGACGACGCAGGTGGCCACCGACCTGTTCGTGCCGCTCGGCAGCGGCGGCTTCTTCGTCGACCCGCGGGCCATCGCACGGCGCGAGACCTTGTTCGAGTATGCCGAGGGCGAGAAGGTGGCGGAGCTCGAGCTCGATCGTCTGGGCGGGGGCGGCGACATCGGCTACCTGTTCGGGCCCCGTAGCGAGCTCCGCTTCGGCGTCAACGTCGAACATCAAAGGGCCAAGATCAAAGTCGGCGATCCGCTCATCCCGAATCGCGAGGGAATGGCCGGCAATCTGGGCGGGCGATGGTCCTTCGACGGCGCCGACCGGGCGATCGTCAGCACCAACGGCGTCCGCTTCACCGTCGCGGCACGCTGGTACTTCGCCACTCCGGAGGTCGCCGAGGTCCAGCCGCTGGAGGAATCCGCGCCGGATGAAAGCTTTTCCCAGGCGCGTTTCGAGCTCACCTCGGCGCGGCCGCTGACGGAACGATTCTTCCTCGTCACGGCCCTCGCGGGCGGCACCAGCTTCGATGCCACGGCGTCGTCGTTGCAGCAGTTTCGGCTCGGGGGACCGCTACAACTGGGCGCGCTCGGTGTCGGTGAGCGGCGCGGCAACCATTTCTACTACGGTCGCGCCGGGGTCCTATGGGGCTTGACCGACGAAGACAGCCCCTCGCTTCTGGGCAAGTTCTACCTGGCGGCGGCGTACGAGATCGGCGACGCCTTCGAGGAAGAATCCGACCCCTTCCAGGACATCACCTTCGGCCTCGTCGGCACGACGCCCGTAGGGGGCGTGTTCGTTGGTGGCGCGGTGGGCCAGGACGGACAAGGAGGATTCTTCTTCACCATCGGCAGAGTCTTCTGACCTTACGCGCGCGCGACCCGGGCGAGGAGGGCAAGGATCGCCAGTGCATTGATGGTGGCGTGCGCCGCGATCGGCACCACCAACGTGCGCCAGCGCTGATAGGACCACGCCAGGATCAGCCCCGTGATCACGTAGAACGGAATGGCGTACAGGTTGCCATGACCGAGCGCGAACAACGTCGTCGTCAGCACGTACGCGTACGTCCTACCGCACCGGCTGGCCGACCAACGAAACAGATGTCCGCGAAAGAAGACCTCCTCGCCGACGGGCGCGATAGCGGTGACAAGTACGACGACCGCGGCCAGCGAAACCCGGCTGGCGCTCGCCAAAGCCGTCATCAGCTCGTCCTCGGGTATCTCCAGCCCGGCGAGCCGCAAAGTAATCGCGGTGACGATGGCGGCAAGCAACTGAGCGCAGAACCCCACCACGATGCCGAGTGGTATCGCCTGGAGCCAGGCCAGCTTGGGCGGGCCTCGCCGCTCCCAACCCTCCACCGGTCGCGTGCGACGGAACCACCAGCCCGCCATCAGGAAGCCCAGGCTCGCGGTCATCAGGGCGAGTGGCAGGAACAAACCCGCGGCATCGATCACCTGCCTCGCGCGGCCGATGTCGGGGGCGGGCTCGGGAGTACGCAGCCAAATCACCACCAACAGCGGGACGGCCAGCGGCAAGCTGACAAGCATGGCAACCAGGGTGTCGCGCACCGCGGTCAAAGCCGTACTGACCCGCTTGTCCAAATCCACCCCCCGAGGGCACCGCGCGGCTCCGAGGCACCGACCGGCCATCCGCTATCATCGCGGCATGCCCTGGCCTGACTACATCGAACCGCTGTTCCGGCCGCCGTCCGAAGCACAGTCGCTGATCCTGCAAGTGACCAACGGCTGCTCCTGGAGTCGCTGCACCTTCTGCGAAATGTACACCGAGCCGCAGAAGCGGTTCCGCGCCAAGGCCCTGGAGGAGATCGACCGGGAGCTGGAGGCCGTGGCGGCGGAGGAGGTCCCTGTCCGCCGGGTGTTCCTGGCCGACGGCGACGCCATGACCCTGTCCGTCGACCGGCTCCGGGGAATCCTCGAGAGCATCGAGCGGCACCTTCCGGGCGTGCACCGGGTGGCATCCTACTGCCTGCCGCGCAACCTGAACAACAAGACCGTGGGTGAGCTCGCCGAGCTTCGTGAACGAAAGCTCAGCCTGTTCTACGTCGGCTGCGAATCCGGCGACGACCTGGTGCTCGAGCGCGTCAGCAAGGGCGAAACCTACGCGTCGTCACTCGAGGCGCTGCGGAAGATCAAGGCGGCAGGTGCCCGCAGCTCGGTGATGATCCTCAACGGCATGGGCGGCAAGCGTTACAGCCGGCAGCACGCCGTCAACTCGGCCCTGCTCATGAACGATGCCCAACCCGAGTACCTGTCGACGCTGGTGGTCAGCTTTCCGAAGGGACCGGAACGCTTCGAAGCCGGCTTCAACGGCGAGTTCGAGGCCCTGGATCAGCCCGGCCTCTTTCAGGAAATGCACTGGCTGCTCGAGACCCTCGAGCTCCAGAAGACCATCTTCCGCTCCGACCACGCCTCCAACTACCTGGTCCTCAAGGGCACGC
>CBDUAS010000013.1:0-16251 GCA_965365185.1 uncultured bacterium
CCCCCGCCGATCGAGCCACGAGTCTCCGGTCTCCGAGGGCGAGGTGTCGACGTTGCCGAGTGGCTGCACCTCTTCGATCATCGTCAGCGGCAGCCAGAGCTGCGCCGTGACCCCGGGAAACATGCCGCCGAACTGTCGGCCGGCGACCCCGACCACGGTGTACGAAGTTCCGTTCAGGCGCACCTGTGCGCCCAGGATGGCGGGGTCCGCGTCGAATCGATTGCGCCACATGTGGTCGCTGATGACGGCCACCGGACTTGCGCCTTCGGCGACGAACTCCTCCGCCGTGAACCCACGTCCAATGGCCGGCTGGACGCCGAGAACGTCGAAGAAGTTGTCGGAAACGATCTCGCCGATGACGATCTCCGACCGGCCGTCCATCACCAGGTTGGCGAAGAAGTTCGTGTACGCAACCACCCCGGAGAGGGTTCCGGTCTGCTCGCGGATGTCGAGGTAGTCGAGATACGAATTCGAGTCGTGGGCCACGGGGGCATTCGTCTTCGTGCCGTAGATGGCAACGACGCGGTCGGGCTCCTCCACCGCCAGCGGGCTGAGCAGGATCGTATTGACGATCGAGAAGATCGTGCTGTTGACGCCGATCCCGAGCATCAGGGTGACGGCGGCAACGGCGGCGAAGCCGGGTGACTTGCGCAGCCCGCGAGCCGCGTATCGTGCATCCTGAAGCAACGTATCCATGAATCGAAACTCCGGGGTCTTGTGCCGGGGGCCCGGTGGCGATCCCGGCGAGGCGGACGTGGGTCGTGGCAGGCGCAAGAGGTCTCGGCCGCGGAGGCGAGAGCCGGCCGCCAGCCGCAGCGTGCCGCTGATCTCGACTGTCGTGACGCCCAGCCAGCGGGCGAAGCCTCCGAGGGCGAAGGCCTCCGCCTGGCGCTCGCGGAAGGTCTCGCGCATCTGTGCGGCGAAGGGCGCGGCCAGCCATTCGGGGAGCGTCGCCACCGCGACCCGATAGGTCGATTCGCCGATGGCAAGCAGGGCGCGGGACATGGCTCAGCGATTCCCTCGCGGTCCTACCGCCGCCGCTCGATCGGCGCGCAGACGCTCTCCCGCCAATCGAGCAAGCTCCCGCAACCGCGCGGTCTCCGCTTCGGCAACCTTGCGCCCGAAGCCGCTGAGCGCGTAGGTTCGCTTACCGCGGCGCCCGTCATCCGGCGCATCGACCTCTTCGATCAGACCGTGCTCGAGCAGACGGGCGATGGCCAGATACAGCGATCCCGTGCTGGGCGTCGATGTACCCTCGTTGCGCTGCGCCACCTCCTTGACGATGGCGTAGCCGTGCAGATCGGCGTCGGCGAGCGACACCAGGATCTGGTATTCGAGGTGGGGGAGGGGTAGCAGGGCCTGCGCCTGGCGCTCGGTATCGGGCATTTTCTCGAGTTCCTGTCACAAATAGGTTTTCCCAAAACCTGTTTACAATAAGAATACGAGCCCCGCAAGGAATGGTTTCAACCCGTCGAAGGAAACGTCGCAACGTGCGCCGGAGAACCCGCGCTTGAACGGGGCCGACCGCTGGGGGGAGCGGCTGCCGCGGCGACTGGGCATGTGGAGCGCCGTCGCGGTGATCATGGGCACGACGATCGGCAGCGGCATCTTCCGCGTTCCCGCGGTGGTGGCCGAGCGGCTTCCGCAGCCGTTCTGGTTCGCCGCTGCCTGGGTGGTCGGCGGCCTACTGGCGATGGCGGGAGCCCTGGCGTTCGCCGAATTGTCGGCGATGTACCCGCGCTCGGGCGGCTTCTACGTTTACATCCGCGAGGCCTTCGGCCCGATGGCGGCGTTCGTGTTCGGATGGGCGGAGTTGCTGGTGATTCGACCGGCATCGTACGGAGCCATCTCGATCGTTTCGGCGGAGTACCTGTGGCGCCTGACGGGTTACGACGGCGCCGCGCTGCTCGCTCCGGTGCCCCTGTCGCGCGCGCAGGTCACCGCGTCGCTGTTGATCGTTGCCACCGCCGCGGTGAACTACCGTGGCGTCCACCTCGGCGCCCTGGTACAGAACGTCAGTACGGTGCTGAAGATCAGCGCATTGTTGACGATCGTGGTGATGGGGTTGGCGCTGGTACCGGCCGGCCAGGCCATTGCGGCAGACCCGGGGGCGCCCGCCGCAACGTCGACGGGAGCACCGGCCGCCGCCGGCGTGGTCGGGAGTGCCGCAGCCACCGCGGCGAGCCCGGTCTCCGGCCTGGCGCTCGCCTCGGCTTTCGGCCTGGCGCTCGTATCCATTCTCTGGGCCTACGACGGGTTTGCCGACCTGGTCTTCGTCGCCGGCGAGGTGAAGGATCCGCAGAGGACCCTCCCGCGGGCGCTGATCGTCGGCACGAGCGGCATTATCGGCCTGTACCTGTTGACCAACTGGAGCTACGTTCGCGTCGTCCCGTTGCCGCAGATGCCGGGGTCGCCGCTCATCGCCGCCGATGTTGCCGTGGCTCTTCTCGGAACCTTCGGGGCGGTGTTCATCTCGGCCGCGGTGGCACTGAGCACCTTCGGCAGCCTGAACGGGTCGACGATGACCGGGCCGCGGATCTTCTTCGCCATGGCCGAGGACGGACTGTTCTTCCGCGGCATCGCCCGGGTGCACCCCCGCTTCGGGACGCCGGCGCGCTCGATCGTGTTGATGGCCGGGCTGGGCACGTTTTATGTCTACGCGCGCACGTTCGCACAGCTCGCCGACCAGTTCGTCGTCGGCATCTGGCCGTTCTACGCTGCCGGCGTGGTGGCGCTGTTCGTGTTGCGGCGCCGTCACCCGGAGCTGGAGCGGCCGTACCGTACCCGGGGTTATCCGTGGGTGCCGGCTGCGTTTCTCGTCGGTGCGGTCTTCCTGCTCGGTAACTACCTCCTGTCCGAGCCGCTGATCTTTGCCGCCGACATGGCCGTCATCGCCTCAGGCGTGCCGGTGTACTGGTTCTGGTTGCGCGGGCGGCATTCGTGAAGATGACAGCATCGACTTAGGTTGTCTTCGCGCAGGCGGTGAGCTCGTAGCTGAACGTCCCGGCCTGACCCTGCATGGTAGATTTCCCGAGCATGCGTCCCGACAGCCGAACTGCGGTCGGTCGCCTCCGTCAACGTGCCAATGGGCGTCTGGAGTGGCTTTTTCCGTGGAGGTCATCCTCGACGAGGACCTGTGCCGGAAGAACCGCCGCTGTCCCATGAAGCCCGGATCCGAGGTCAGGACGAATGGCTGAGGACGAAGGCGCCATGAGTGGCGAAATCGCTGCGGGCGAGCCGGCGCTTTGCATTCGCGGCGTAACCAAGCGCTTCGGCCACGCAACCGCGCTCGAGGGTGCCAGCCTCGAGTTACGGCGGGGCGAACGCCTGGCCCTTCTCGGACCGAACGGTGCCGGCAAGACGACGCTCGTGCGGTGCATCTGCGGTCGCGTGGTGCCCGATTCCGGGGAGATCGAGATCTTCGGCCAGCTCCTGCCTGCGAGTGGCGCGCGGCAGAAGCTCGGCTTCGTCCCGCAGGAGATTGCCCTCTACCCGGACCTGACCGCCCGCGAGAACCTCCAGGCATTCGGCCGGTTCCACGGGCTGCGGGGCAGGAAGCTCCGCGAGGGCGTCGAGTGGGCACTGGAGTGGACCGGTCTGACCAACCGGTCAGGTGGGTTGGCGAAGACCTTTTCCGGCGGCATGAAACGGCGCCTCAACATCGCCTGCGGTGTCCTCCATCGGCCGCGGATCCTCCTGCTCGACGAGCCGACGGTGGGGGTCGACCCGCAAAGCCGCGACCGCATCTTCGTCATGCTCGAGGAGCTGTGGCGCCAGGGCACCTCCATCCTGCTGACCACCCATCAGCTCGAGGAGGCGGAGCAGCGCTGTGATCGCATCGTGATTCTGGATGGCGGCCGCGCGATCGCGGATGGGACACTCACGGAGCTCATCGCCGACACCGTGGGCGTCAATCGACGCGTGACCTTCAATCTCACCGGACCGGGGCCGGAGCTCGATGGCTTCGCGCTGAGCGAAGATCGGCGAGCGCTGGTTGCCGAGGTCGCGGACGTGGCCCTCGAGCTGCCGGGGCTGCTGTCCCGGATCCGCGAGGCCGGCGGGCAGGTCAATGACCTCGCGGTTCACTCCCCGTCGCTGCACGCCGTCTTCATTCACCTGACCGGACGCGAGCTACGCGAATGATCTGGACGGTGGTGCGTGTCGGATTGCTGCGGATGTGGCACGGGCGGACCGAGATCCTGCTGACCTTCGTGGTCCCGATCGTGTTCTTCACCGTATTCGCGCTCATCTTCGACGAACAAATCGGGCTCGGAAAATCGCCGCAGGTGGACCTCGCCCTGGTTGACGAGGATCGCACCGAGCTCAGCCGGGAGCTCGTCTCAGCCCTGGCCGAGCAGCAGAGCCTGCGCATCTATGCTCCCGCCGAGATCGAAGGTCGGCCCTACCTCTTCGGCTCGATCGACCCGGCGAGGGAGCTGGTGCTGTCGGGCTCGGTCCCGCTGGCGGTTGTCATCCCCGACGGCTGGGCGGCATCACTCACGGCGATCGGGGCGGAGCCGATGAACCTTCAGCTCCTGGCGGATTCCTCGGACCCCGTGGCCATCCAGGTCGCCGCTGCGCTCATCCAGCAGAGCTCGGGGAAGATCCAGGCCGAGCAAGCCCGGCAGCAGATCCGCTCCGTCCTCTCGCCCCCGCTCGACGAGTACGCCGACGCCGCGATGGCGCAGTACGCGAGGCCGTTGGGAATCGACGTGGTCGATCTGTTCGCGGTCGACCAGGCTAATCCGGTGGTGTCCATGTACGCCGCCGGTATCGCGGTGATGTTCCTGCTCTTCGGGGCGGTGGGCAACTCCGGCACGCTTCTCGAAGAGGAGGAGAATCTGACCCTCGAGCGGCTGATGAGCTCCGAGCTCGGCATGACCCAGTTGCTCGCGGGCAAGTGGTTGCTGATGACGGTCGTCGGGATCTTCCAGGTGACGGTGATGTTCGCCTGGGCCCAGCTCAGCTTTGGCGTGGATCTGCTCGGCCACCTTCCCGGCTTCGCCGTGATGACCGTAGTGACCGCGGGCGCCGCCGCCAGCCTGGCGCTGGTGCTGGCCGCACTGTCCAAGACCCGCGCTCAGCTCAATGCGATCGCCATCATCCTGATCCTCTGTATGTCTGCCCTTGGCGGCAGCATGGTTCCCCGCTACGTCATGAGCGAAACCATGCAGCAGATCGGCAAGGTGACCTTCAACGCGTGGGCGCTCGATGGATACATCAAGGTCTTCTGGCGGAACCTCCCGCTCGTCGAGCTGGCGCCGGAGCTCACGGTCCTGACCGTCACCGGCATCGCCCTCTTCGTTGTCGCTCGTCTGCTTGCCCGCCGCTGGGAGAGGTCGTGAAGGCACGCGACAGCGCTCCTGGGCGTCGGCGACCGGTGACGATGGGCCGCATCATGGAGGTCGATTCCGGGCCCAGATACAATGGCCGCATGAGTCGCAGCGTCAGCAGATGTGTGTTCGTGCTCGCAGGTGTGATGCTCTCGGCGTGCGCCACCACCCAGCCCGAGGCGCGGGAGCCCAGGCAGCCCGGCACCGGACGCGTCGAGGTGACGATGACGGGGTTCGAGAACGACGACGGCCAGGTCATGGTCGCTCTCTATCTGGACGCGGAAGGGTGGCCCGGAAACGCAGAGCACGTTTTCGCGACCGCCGTCGTACCGATTCGCGAAGCCCAGGCCTTCGCCGAATTCGCCGACGTGCCGGTCGGCCCCTTCGCGGTCTCCGTCTACCATGACGAAAACGGCAACCGCGAGCTGGACTCCAGCATGTTCGGCATTCCGTCGGAGCGGTACGGGTTCTCCGCCGGTGCGGACGGCCTTTTCGGTCCACCGAGCTTCGAGGAGGCGCGGGTCGAGCTCGCGGCGGGCGAACGCAAACAGATCGCGATCGAGGTCAAGTAGGAGCTGCGATGCAACTCATGCTCCCCCGGGAGGGGGGACACCCGCGGGTCCCTTCGCCGATGACCGCCGTCGTTGCCGGCGGTGGCCTCGCCGGAGTCGCCGCTGCGACGGTGCTCGCCGAGCGCGGCGTTTCCGTGGTCCTCGCCGAGCGTGAGCCTTTCCTCGGCGGTCGCGCGGGGGCTTGGACCGACCGGCTCGCGACCGGTGAGCCCTTCGAGATGGAACGCGGCTTTCACGCGTTCTTTCGCCAGTACTACAACCTCCAGGCTCTGCTGCGTCGGATCGACGAAGAGCTCTCGTTTCTCGAGCCACTCGATGACTACCCCATCCTCGGTCCCGACGGGCAGGTGGAGTCGTTCTCGGGCTTGCCGAAGACGCCGCCATGGAACGTCGTCGCGCTGACCCGACGCACGCCGACCCTCGGTCTGCGAGATTTGATGCGCGTGAACGGCCTCGCCGCGCTGGCCATGCTGCGATACGAGCGCACCTGGACCTACGGCCGCTATGACGATTTGACGGCGGAGCAGTACCTGGACTCGCTCCGGTTCACCCCGGACGCGCGCCGGATGCTGTTCGACGTGTTCGCGCACTCGTTTTTCAATCCCGAGGAGGCGATGTCGGCGGGCGAGCTGCTGATGATGTTCCACTTCTACTTCTCCGGGAATCCGGAAGGGCTGGTTTTCGACGTCTCGAAGCAGCCCTTCTCCCGGTCGATCTGGGGGCCCATGGGCGACTATCTGGCCGGGTTGGGAGTCGACGTTCGCACCGGCTGCACCGCATCACGTGTCGCAAAGGGCGCCGACGGGCGGTGGGCCATCGGCCTCGACGGTGAGTTCGTCGAGGCGGATCTCATCGTCCTCGCCCTCACCGTGCCCGGACTCCAGGAGGTCGTGGCCGCGTCCCCTGATCTGGACGATGCCGGCTTCCGTCGTTCGGTCGAGGGGCTGGCGTTGACGCATCCCTTTGCCGTCTGGCGGCTATGGCTCGACCGCCCGGCGAAACCGGGTCGGAAGCCCTTTGTCGGCACGACCGGCGTGGGATGTCTCGACAACATCTCGCTCTACCACCTGTTCGAGGACGAGAGCAGGAGCTGGGCCGAACAGACGGGGGGATCGGTGGTGGAGCTCCATGCCTACGCCGTCGACCCCGGCATGGCCGAGCCGGCGGTTCGCGAGGACCTCCTCGGAGCCTTCCATGCCTTTTACCCCGAGTTCGAGGGGGCGGGAGTCCTCGAGGAACGTTTCCTGATGCGCCGCGATTGTCCGGCGTTCGCGCCGGGATCCTACGCCGATCGCCCCGGGGTCTGCACGCCGCACGAGGGGATTGCTCTCGCCGGCGATTTTGTCCGCCTGCCGATTCCGAGCGCACTCATGGAGCGCGCGGTTGCGTCCGGCTTCCTGGCCGCCAACCATCTCCTCGCGGCTGGGGGCGTGAGACCCGAGCCGCTTCGATCCATTCCGCGTCGCGGCCTGCTGGGGCGGCGCCCGGTCGAAACGGAAGCGAGTCTAATGCGATGAGCAATATCCTGAAGTTCGGTCCCCCCCTTCCTCCGGTGGAGATTCCGGATTCCTCCAAAGCCCCGGACTGGCAACAGGCCCGTCCCGCTTCGATCTCCCGTGCTCTCGATAGGGCGCTCGAACGACCGCACGGCAACTGGTACGTCGTCGATGCCTCGCGCCGCCTCGACGAGAAGCCGCGGCGGTTCCGCATCGCTGGCGAAGACCTGGTTGCCTGGCGCGTGGACGGGGAGACGCTGATCGCCCCGGATGCCTGCCCCCACATGGGCGCCTCCCTGGCGGACGCCCGAGTCGCGGAGGGCAAGCTGATCTGCCCGTGGCACGGGCTGGCGTTGGGTCGGGAAGGTCACGGCGACTGGAAGCGGTATGCGGTGCACGACGACGGCGTGTTGACCTGGGTCCGGATCGGAGACGAGGTCTCCGGGACCCCGCAACCGGTGCTTGCGCCGCGTCCGGACACCTACCTCGATGGCGTGGTGCGGATCGAGGCGCGCTGCGACCCCGAGGACATCATTGCCAACCGGCTGGACCCGTGGCACGGCGTCCATTTCCACCCCTACTCATTTGCCGCGCTGACGGTCCTCGAAGATACCGGGGACGTGCTGAAGGTGCGGGTTGCCAAGAGGCTCATAGGCCGCGTGTGCGCGGAGGCGGATGCAACCTTCCACAGTCCCGAGCCGCGGACGATCGTGATGACCATCGTGGAGGGCGAGGGAAAGGGCTCGGTGGTGGAGACCCACGCGACGCCTGTCGAGCCGGGTCGTACCGTGATCGTCGAAGCGACGCTGGCCACCTCCGACCGCAAGGGGTTTCGTCACGTCAGAAAGCTGGCTTCCTTCATCCGGCCCTTCATCGAGCGTTCCGCCCGCCGGTTGTGGGTCGACGATGCGGCCTATGCGGAGCGCCGATTCCTCCTGCGTGAATCGAGACGCGCATGATCGGCGCTTGCTGAACCTGCCAGCGCGGGAGCGTTTCCAGTAGTCTTTCAATATCCAGGGGCTACAGCGAGGTAGAGTCTGCGTGGCGGTCAGAGGGGTGTTCTTGTCAGCGAGCCGCGGTTGCCCGCGCTCGGGGAAAGTGGATGAGTATGGTTGCAAAGGGTCATGAGGCGGAAGACGGTCGACGATCCGCCACCCCTTCAGGCAGTGCACGTTTGGAACCGCCCGCGCTGCGCGCCCAGGTGGAGGATCGTCTCCGAGAGCTGATTCCTTCGGAAGAGGTCCCTCCGCAGACCCTCCACAAGGCGATACGCTACAGCGTGCTGGCCGGCGGGAAGCGCGTTCGTGCTTTGCTGACCATCCGGGTTGCGACCGATTTCGGAGCGCCGTTGCAAGCTGCTCTCGACCCGGCCTGCGCGATCGAGATGATCCACGCAGCCTCGTTGATACTCGACGATCTGCCGTGCATGGACGACGCCACCCTGCGCCGTGGGAAGCAGGCAAACCACCGGGTCTTCGGTGAGGACACCGCGATTCTCGCGGCCATGGCGCTTCTCAACCAGGCATTCGCTGTCGTTGCCGACTGTGCAGCGCTCGACGCATCCACCCGACTCGAGCTCACCCGCCTGCTCTCGGAGTCCGTCGGCAGCAACGGGATCATCGCCGGCCAGTTCCGCGACCTGCGGATGCAGAAGGGCCGGCAAGGTCACGCGGAGCTGACCGCGATGTACGCGCAGAAGACCGGGGCCCTCTTCGTCGCAGCTCTCGAAACCGGCGCACGCGTGGCCGGCCTCGACGAGTCGCGGTTGCACGCCGTGCGGGAGTACGGCGCGAACCTCGGGATCGCGTTCCAGCTCTTGGATGACCTTCTGGACGCCTTCGGGTCAGCGGAAGGAACTGGCAAGGACGTCGGACAAGACGACGACAAGGCGAACCTGGCCGCGCTCTTGGGAGCGAACGGCACCCGTGAAGAGGTCACTCGCTACGTCGAATCGGCCGCGTCTGCGCTGGAACCTCTGGGAGATTCGGGCGCCAGCTTGATCGAGTTCGCACGTTCGTATACCGAATCGACCCTGGAGTCCGTGACCCTCCTCTGAGGATTGCGGACCGGCCGGCGGGACGCCGTCGTCTCAGCACGGCAACTCAGCTACCTCGAGGCGGATCCGCAAGATGAGCCCGGGCCGGCGGTCGCGTCCATAGCCCGGCGCGTTGCTCGGAGCTCGGGCCCTCACCCCATGCCCGCGCGGTCATCGCCCGTAGTCCGGCGCCGAGCACGAGTCGGATCTTCCGCTTCTTGCCCGTTGACACCCTGCCATCCCACGCCCGCGGACCGCGTTCGAGTATCAGCCTTCCAATGTCCCGGTAGACCGCGTTGGCGGCTGCCACCGCCCAGGCCGATCGGAACGGGAGCTGCGAGATGCCGAGCCACGAAGAGGCGTAGTAGCGATCGGCTTCGGCCAGCACCCGTCGGACGACCTCGAAAACCGCTTCTCGATGGTCCGGATGTCGTATTTCAACGGCCGGCACACCAGCCTCGTGAAGCCAATCGCGTGGCAGGTAGATCCGGCCGACCTCCGCGTCCTCCATGACATCGCGGCAGATGTTGGTGAGCTGGAAGGCGAGCCCGAGATCGGTGGCGCGATCGAGGGTCGGCTCGTCGCGCACGCCCATGACGTAGGCCATCATGACCCCGACCACCCCGGCCACGTGGTAGCAGTACTCGATTGTTTCCCCGAAGCTCTGGTACCGGCGACCCTCGACATCCATGACGAAGCCGTCGAGGTGCTCGAGAGGGTAGCGGTGGGGAATCTCGCTCTCGCGGACCACTCGCTGCAGCCCGGCGAAGACGGGGTCATCGACCCGCTCGCCGGACAGTGCGCGCAGCGTTTGGGCGCGCAGCGCTTCGACGCGCGAACGGCCCTCCGAAACTTCGAGGCGGGAACCATCGAAGCCGAGCTCCTGATCGTCGGTTTGATCGTCGCAGTGGCGGCACCAAGCGTACAGCAGGTACGCGTTGGCCCGGGTCTCTTGATCGAAGAGCCTGGCCGCAGCGGCAAAGCTCTTCGAGCCCTTCTCGATGACCGCCTGCCCGTGTTCCGCGAGTCGATCCACGCCCGCCCCGTCAGTCGGCCTCGCCGATCAGATCGCCAATCATCAAACCGGCCGTGGCCTTGGCCGAGTTGATAACTCCGGGTACCCCGGCGCCGGGGTGAGTCCCGGCCCCCACGAAGTAGAGGCCACCGATGCGGCTGTCTCGGTTGTGGACCCGGAACCAGGCGCTCTGCGTGAGGATCGGCTCGAGCGAAAACGCAGATCCGAGGTGCGAATTGAGCACCTTGTCGAAGTCGTCGGGGGTCAGGATCCGCACGGTTTCGATGTCCGCCTGGAGATTCGGAAGATAACGCCGCTCGAGGTAATCGAGAATGCGATCGCGATATCGAGGACCCTCCTCGCTCCAGTCGATGGCGGCGTTGCCGAGGTGCGGGACCGGGGAAAGCACGTAGAAGGCCTCACAGCCGTCCGGCGCTACGGAGGTGTCTGTGAGGGTCGGCGCATGCAGGTAGAGGGAGAAATCGTCCGCCAGGTGGCTGCCGCCGAAGATGTCATCGAGCAACGATTCGTAGCGCGGGCCGAAGAGGATGTCGTGGTGGGCGATCTGCGTGTGGCGCCGGCGGACGCCGAAATAAGCGACGAAGAGCGACATGCTGAAGCGTTTGCGCTTGAGCCGCAGAGCCTCCCGCTGAGCGTCGCTGTTGTCGCTGAGCAGGGCATCGTAGGTGTGGACCACGTCGGCGTTCGATGCCACGGCGTCGAAATCGCCGTGCCAGCCGTCGGCCGTGGTCACCCCGGTGACCCGTTGGTTGGATGTGTGAATCTTCTCGACCGGTGCGTCGAGGCGGATCTCGCCCCCGAGCTCGACGAACAGCTCGACCAGTGCCGTGACCAGCGCGCCGGTGCCGCCCTTGACGAAGAAGACGCCCCAATTGCGCTCGAGGTAGTGGATCAGGGTGTAGATCGACGACGCCTTGAACGGGTTTCCGCCGACCAGCAGCGGGTGGAAGCTGAAGACCTGGCGCAGGTGATCGTCTTTGATGAACTTGGAGACGATCGAGTAGACGCTGCGGTAGCTCTGCAGCCGCATGAGCTGCGGCGAAACCCGGATCATGCTCCAAAAGTCGAGAAAGGGGACCGCCGCGAGCTTGGTGTAGCCCTCGTGGAAGACATCCTCGGCGTAATCGAGGAAGCGCTTGTAGCCGTCCACGTCGGCCGGGTTCTTCTCGGCGATCTGAGGCAGGATCGCGTCCATGTCGTTGGAGTAGTCGAAGGTGTATCCGTCCTCCCAGTAGAGCCGGTAGAACGGCGTCACCGGCAACAGCGTGACGTAGTCCGCCATGTCGCGGCCGGCGGCGGCGAAGACCTCTTCGAGACTCACCGGCGCGGTAATGATGGTCGGCCCGCCGTCGAAGATGTAACCCTTGTCTTCGTAGACGTAGGCCCGGCCTCCCGGTTTGTCGCGCTTCTCGATGATGGTTGTGCGCATGCCGGCGGCCTGGAGACGGACAGCCAGAGCGAGTCCGCCAAACCCGCTTCCGATCACTGCTGCTCTGGGTGATTTCACGTTTCTTCCTTGGAGGCGGATCCCGCGGTGTCGTCCATCCCGCGAGGCACCGCGAGGAGACAGCGGAGGGCGCGAATCAGGGGAACCGGTGGCTTGCCGATCAACAGGCGCACCTTGTCGCTCCATTTCAGCCGGCCTGCGTAGAAGCGTCGGATCAGCGGATCCGACAGGCCGTAAAAGCGTTCGAATATCCGATATCGCTGCTCGGGCTCGGCCGCTCCGAAGAGCATCCGGTTGAGAAGTCGATAGTAGGCGGTGTGGCGCCAGAGGTCGACTGATCGCCGCCGAGTGAGATCGTAAAGGGCCTGGCCGTCAAGGTGCCGGACGGGCGTCAGCTCGTCCGCGAGTGCCACCGCCTGCGGCAGCGAGTAGCCGGTTGTCGGATGAAAGAAGGCCGCTCGCATGCCGCTCCTGGCAACCCCCGAAGGGCCGCTGTCCCAGAACGCCTGGATGTCGCCGCCGAGAACAATCGGCAGCACACCGGCTTCGTCGTCGATAATCTCGGCGATTTCCCATTCCTGGCGAACCGCGTAGGCTCGGATGCCAGCCTGCAGGCGGGCGTGATCGAGCCCGGGCCGATCGCTGTAATAGGTGTCCTCGATCAGCAGCTCGCGTGCGGAGAAGGGAAGACAGTAGACGAATCGGTACCCGTCGAGCTGCTCGACGGTAGCGTCCATGAGGATGGGCTCCTCGAGTCCGTGGTTTTGGGCGAGCCGGACGAAGACCCCGACGAACTTCTGGTAGGCGATCTCGAGGCTGTTGCCGCCCGGGTCGCCGCGGCCGTCGATCACCGCGTCGGTCTCGATGCTCGTCCCGTCGGCGAGCTGGACGCGGCCGGGCGCGACGTCGACCACCTCGAGCCCGAGCAGCGCCCGGTCCTCGAGCAATCCGGCGACGACCTCATGAAAGAGGTGGGAACGGATCGTGTTGTAACCCCCGTGGAACAGGCGTCGCCGCCGCGGAAACCGGAGCTCGTGCGCGGCCCACCTGTGGGCGACCAGCGGCCTGATCCACGCCTGTTGCGCCGGCGCCAGATCGGAGTCGTGAAACGACCAGGTGTGGTTCGCGCCCAGCGAGCTGTGGCGCTCGACGACCAGGAGTGGAAACGTCGGATCCACGCTGAGGATCCGATAGGCGATGAGGCTGTTCGCCAGCCCGCCGCCAACGAGGACGAGCTTCGCTTTCACGACCCGCGCCAATCCGCCCCGAGATCCGTTGCGGCCTCGGCTGCGAGTTCGGGAGATTCGTGGTTCACCATGCGATCGAACGGTGTCGAGGACAGTAACTCAGCAGTTCGCTGGAGAACAGAGCGAGGCTCTGACGGGACGAACCGTACCAGCTATCACGACCTGCAAGTGTCTTCGCTGATCGGGGCGTAGACGCCTCGAGGTCAGCGGTAGACGGCCTCGTCCACACTCACGCGGAAGAACTCGCCCTCCTCGGCGAAGCGTTCCGAGTCGAAGTGCCAGCCGATGCGCAGGCGACGAGGGATGGTGTAGCCGTGAAACGTTGCCTCCTCCTCGACCATGCCACCGAACGGCACGTAATGGAACGGCGTGTCGCCGGGATTGCCCCACCGCGACAAGGCGACAGATCGCAGGCCGCCTGATGCGGCGACGTCGAGCTGCAGGTCGCCGGTCTCCGGCGGCACCGCGAGGCGGGCGCTGAGCGCGTGCCCCTCGGCTTCCGTCCACCGAACCTCGGGTGCGCACAGAATCGACGGCAGCCAGACGGCCTCACACATCATGCGCCCCGCCGCCGAGCGGTTGATGTCGGGTCCGGACGCCCGAATCACCGGCAAGATACCCATGAGCTTCCAGCGCATCTCACCTTCGCCGTCGACGAGCCGGTCGTATCCGCTGACCGAGATGCCGAACACCCGGGCGGTGGCGCGCCAGATCATGCCGCGGTCCCGCCGGATCACCTGCTCGGCACGGAACGGCAACCACCGGTCGAGCTTGATCTCGCCGTGCATGCGCAGGCGCACGGCGTTCGCCAGCGGCGCTCCGGCGGCGATTGCATGGTCGAGGTAGCGTCGCGTTCGTTCGCCCAGGCGGGCGTAGCCGTCGGGCGGGAACGTGGCGCTTGCCGCGGGGGTGCTGCGCCAGAACTCACGCAGCGACGGGCTGCTCATGGCGAGACGACCGAGCCCCGCTCAGGTCCCCGTCCGGTCGGCGATTCTCTCGACCGCATTCACGAAGCGGGTCGCGAGGATCAGCAGGTAAACGGCAACGGCGAGCTGGATGATCCAGAAAAGAGCAAAAAGGCCGCCTGTAAAAAGACCCATTTCCCAGCCTCCTCGGTTGCAGGACTGCGATGCTGTCGCGTGTCTGGTCGCGGGTCGTCAGCCGACCGGAAAATCGTCGACCTCGAGGTACGCCTCGATGACCCGCCTCTCGCCCTCCACTGTGCCGCGGGTCGCGTTTCCATGCTCCATGCCGACGATGCCCGTGTAGCCCTTCTGATGGATGTGGCGGAAGACGTTCTTGTAATTGATCTCGCCGGTTGTCGGCTCGTTGCGGCCGGGGTTGTCGCCCACCTGGAAGTAACCGACCTCCTCCCAGGCGCTGTCGATGTTGGGAATCAGGTTCCCCTCGGTGATCTGCTGGTGGTAGACGTCGAAGAGGATCTTGCACGCTGGCGAACCCACGGCGCGGCAAATCATGTAGGCCTGCGGGATGCGCTGCAGGAACTGGCCCGGGTGGTTGCGCAATGTGTTCAGTGGTTCCAACACCATGACCAGGCCGTGCGGTTCCAGAATCGCCGCGGCACGCTTGAGCGTCTCGATGACGTTGGCGGTCTGGTAGTCCATGTCGGGGCGGGCGTCGACGTGGCCGGGGACGACCGTCATCCAGGTGGCGTTGACGCGCCTGGCGACCTCGACCGAGCTCTCCACCTCATCGAGAAACCGCTGCCGCTGATCGGGATCGCCGCTCGTCAGGGTCGGCTCGCTCCAGCCGATCGTGTGGGCCACGAACACCCCCATGCGCATGCCGAGGCGCTCCATCTCGCGGGCGATGGCGCTCTGCACCTCGACGGGCCGGTCGCGCATGCCGTTGTCCTCGAAGGCGGTGAAGCCCTCGTCGGCCATGAAGCGGAGCTGGTCGAGCAGGTCTTCGCCGGCGGAGTTGCGGAACATGCCGAAGTGGGGGGCGTAGTCGAGCTTGAAGCGGCGTTGCAGCGGCCCCGCGCCGACGCCCGCGACCGTGCCGAGGGCGGGACGGGCGCCGGCGGCGGCGATGGCAGCGGCGCCGGTGGTGATGAAATCTCGCCGTTTCATCGTCACATGTCCCTGTCGAGCTGGGTGACGCCCGGGGTCGGGATCTTGCCCGCAGGCATGGGCCCGAAATGGAGCTCGTCGGGCACCAGGGTCATGTCAGCGGCCATGAGCTCGTCCCAGGCAATCTCCTGGCCGGTGTAGGCCGCCTCGCGCCCCATGATGGCGCTGAGCGTGCTTTCAGCCACCTGCCGGCCCTCGTTGAGGGGGTCGCCGTCGCGGATGCTGGCGATCAGGTCGGTGTGCTCCTGCACGTAGGGGTTGGTGTACTCGGCTTCGCCCCATTCCCACACAGACGCGCCGCGCACCCAGCGCGCCGGATCGGAGGTTCCAGCCGTTCCGGTAATGTGCTCGCCCACGTGGTTGGCACAGCCGTCGATCTGCCGGCACATGCTCAGCACGCGCGCCCCGTTCTCGTACTCGAATTGCACGGCGAAGTGGTCGAAGATGTGACCGTAGTCGGGGTCGACGCGTACCTGGCGGCCGCCGACACCGAATGCCTTCACCGGGTGCCCGCGCAGGGCCCAGTTGGCGACGTCGATGTTGTGGATGTGCTGCTCGACGATGTGGTCTCCCGACAGCCAGGTGAAGTACAGCCAGTTGCGCGCCTGCCATTCCATGTCGGTCCAGCCGGGCTGCCTCTCGCGGTTCCACAAGCCGCCCTGGTTCCAGAACACCTGGGCCGCGACGATGTCGCCGATGGCGCCTTCGTGGATGCGTTTCATCGCCTCCAGGTACGGGGCCTGATGGCGACGCTGGGTGCCCGCGACGATCGCCAGGCCCTTTTGCGCCGCCTTGTCGGCTGATTCCATCACCGAACGGATTCCCGGAGGATCGACCGCCACCGGCTTTTCCATGAAGACGTGCTTGTCGGCCTCGATGGCTGCGGCCAAATGCGCCGGGCGGAACGCCGGCGGGGTGGCGAAAATCACCATGTCGATGTCGGCGGCCAGCACGTGGCGGTAGGCGTCGAAGCCGACGAAGGCGGTGTCATC
>CBDUAS010000014.1:0-15726 GCA_965365185.1 uncultured bacterium
GGCCGCACGGCCGAGGCAGCCACCGATGCCACGCTCCGCACCGAGATCTACTCGTACTCGCGCTCGAAAGGGCTTTTCGCCGGGCTGTCGCTCGAGGGCTCGTCTCTCGGCATCGACGCGGAGGCCAACGAAGCCGTGTACGACGGCGATGTCGAGGCCGAGGCGCTACTCTTCGATGGCGGCGGCACTCTGCCCGACGAGGTCGCCCCGTTCCTGCGGGCGCTGCAACGCCACGACCCCTCGTTATTCTGACGTTCATCCGCTGGAGGTTTGCTTGAGTCCAACGTCCGACGTACTTCTACGAGATCGTGTTCAAGAGGGGGGGCTAGTCGAGTCCGTCGACGAGATGTCCGAGGAGTACAAACGCGAGCTGCGCCACATCGTCACGGTATCGGGCGATACCGAGTTGATGAGCGCGCCCGCTTACTACTACGCGGCCCGAAAGGCCCCATCCGTCAACGCCATGATCTCGGCGATGGCCATCGTGCAGGACGAGCTCGGCCACGCCCACATCGCCTACCGCGTCCTCGAGGATCTCGGCGTCAGCCGCGAGTGGCTCATGTACGAGCGTCAGCCGCATGAGTTCCGTTATCCCTACGCCTTCGACGTACCTCTGGACTCCTGGGTCGAGCTCTGTGTTGCAAATGCGCTGTACGACCAGGCTGGCTACTGCCTGCTGTCGGACGTGCACCAGAACACGTCCTACGGGCCCTGGAAGCGCGGTCTCGTCAAGGTCGGCAAGGAGGAGAACTTCCACCTGCTGCATGGTCGACGGTGGATGCAGAGGCTGGTGAAGAGTGGCGCCGACGGTCGCGCCCTCGTGCAGGACGCGGTTTCCTGGATGTTCCCCATGACCGTCGAGTGGTTCGGCCTACCCGACGATCTGAAGACACACAGCAGCCAGCTCGACTACAGAATGAAAGGGCTCACCAACGACCAGCTCAGGCAATACTGGATGGACAACGTCGTGCCGTTTTGCGACGAGCTCGGCCTCGATGTTCCCGTTCATCGCAATGCCGACGACTCGGCTTGGGAGCTCGAGTACGATCTGCCGGTCGCGTTCGACGAGAGCGAAAAGCGCTGGGACTTCGACAATCACATCTCCTGGGACGACGTCGTGCGTCGCTGGAAGGCCCGCGGTCCGCGCAACCAGGAGATGATCGAGGAGATCCAGCGCTCCGCCGGGGATTTTTCGTGGATGTTCAAGGATCTTTGAGCGCCGCCGATGCCCGCTGATCGGCAGCTCTGCCGCGCCCGCGAGGCCGATACGGAGTCGCTGTGGACAGCTCTCGAACAAGTGATGGACCCGGAGGTTCCCGTAAGTCTGGTCGATCTGGGGTTGATCTACGACATTCGCCGCGACAACGGAGCGGTCGACGTCGACATCTCGTTCACGGCGACGGCGTGCCCGGCGATGGGGTTCATACAGGAAGACATTCGCGCCAGGCTGCTGACCGAGCCGGGTGTCGAAAGCGTGAACACCAACGTGGTCTGGGAGCCGCCGTGGACGCCCGATCGCATCAGCGAGAGGGGCCGTCGTCAGCTGCGAAACTTCGGTATTTCCCTGTGACAGGGCGTCGGTCGGGAGCAGGATATGGCGATCGGTGAGCTGTACGAGGTCTTCGCGCGCAAGACGCGGGAGGATCCGCTCGAGCACGTGGGTACGGTCAATGCCACGAGCGACGAGTTTGCCCGGGTATACGCGCGCAGCACCTACGATGAGGAGAACTGGGTCGAGATGGTCGTCGTCTTGCGCACCGCGCTCGTCCCGGTGATCGAGCTGTCGCCTCTCGTCGAGGCAGAGGAGGCAACCGAATCATGACCGAACTGGCCGGTGCGGAGAGCCTCAGTGCCGCTGAGCGGCGGCGCCTGGCGGACTGGTTGCTGGCGATGTCCGACACCAAGCACCTTCTGGGACTGCGTTACGCGGAGTGGTGCACCGGCGGCCCGGAGCTCGAAGCGGACATAGCCGCCAGCGCCATGGCCCAGTTCGAGCTCGGCCACGCGCGGGTTCTCCGCGGCGTGCTTGCCGACTTGCCGGAGGACCCCCGGGGCCCACAGCGCGATATCGATCCAGCTACGTGGCGCAGCGTTCCCGCCCTCGACAAGCCCTTCGTCGATTGGACCGAGCTGGTGGTTGCCAACGCTCTGATCGACACCATGCTGACCGTCAATCTGCGCTCGTGTCTCGAAGGCAGCTTCCGGCCCCTCACCCAGCGGCTCCGCAAAGTCCTGGCGGAGGAGGATTATCACGCGGTCCACGCCGGCGCCTGGATTGGCCGTCTGGCAGCGGCTCCGACCGCGGTTTCCGAGCGCCTCGCCGAGGTCGTCGAGGGCGTCTGGGTGGAGTGTCTTGCCTGGTTCGGCCCCGAAGAGGACAATGGGCTCGACGAGCTTCATGCCGCCGGCATCCTTGCGGACGATGCCGCCGGCCTGCGTGAGCGATACGTGCGTGCGGTGACGCCGATGTTCGAGGGAACGTCGCTGCAACTCCCGCCCTCGGCATCGGTCGACTGGACCGGCTGGAGTCGCGCGAGCCGTCGTCACGGTATCCCCTCGTTCGACGAGAGCTGCTTTGCGATGATTACCGGCGCCCGCACGCGGGCAATGGGCGTGCGGGACTGAGCCGCCGATGGCATGCGCGAAGTCGCCGCACGTGGCCGGGCTTCCGCGACGCGTAACGTGTCCGTTCTGCGGCGGCGAAGACACCGTCCCGCTGGCGACCTTCGGTTCACTTCTCATGACATCGCAGTACAATTGCCGTAGTTGCCACACCACGTTCGAGTGGGTGCGACGGGAGCAGGAATCTCCGCGGCCGCCGGCGCGCTGACCGCTCCGAGGCGCATCCCTCGGACACGCGCCACAATGATCGACATCAGGGAGGCCCGCGAAGCCGACGTCGGCGCCATCGGCGAGATCTTCCACGCCAGCTACGGGGACGACTACACGCTTCCGGAGTTTTACGACGAGCGCTTTCTGAAGAAGCTCATCTTCAGCGACGAGACTCTCGTGCTCGTCGCCGAGGACTCGCGCACCGGACGTGTTCTGGGTACGGCGTCTGTGGTTCTCGAGGTCGGCGCACTGACGGACCTCGTGGGCGAGTTCGGTCGCCTGGTAGTGCACCCGGACGGCCGCGGCATGGGTCTGGGAAACAAGCTCATGCAGGGGCGGCTGGAGCGCGTGCGCGATCGTCTCCACGTCGGCTTGGTCGATAGCCGCGTGACGCACCCGTTCACGCAGAAGATCTCGCAGGCGCACGGTTTCGCGCCCGTGGGCTTCTTTCCCATGATGGCCCAGTTCGGCGAGGCACGCGAGAGCCTGGCGTGGCTGGTGCAGTATTTCGGCGACGCTCTGGCCCTGCGCCGCAACCATCCACGCATCGTGCCGGAGGCCTACCACTTGGCCGTCGCCGCGATGGAGAACATCGGCCTGACGCCGGACGCCATCGTCGACGAAGCTGCCGCCGCCTACCCGTACGCGGATCGGTTCGAGGTGCAGGAGCTTTCCGCCGAGGGTTACTCGGACCTGCTGCGCATCGAGCGCGGCCGGGTCCGCCGCAGGGAGATCTTCGGCCCGCTGTCGCTGCACTACGGATTCTTCAAGATAAAGGCACAGAGCTCGAGCTACCTGATCGCCCGGCAGGAGGGACACGTGGTCGGCGCCATAGGCTTTACCCGCGACGAGCTGGAGCGTAACGTGCGCGTTTTCGAGCTCATCCACCTCGACGATCAGGTCATCCGGTTCCTGCTGTACGAGCTGGAGAGGCGGTTTTCGGAGTGGAACGTGGCTGCGGTGCAGATCGCTGTCAGCGCCCACGCCACGCGCATGCAGCGGACCCTGCTGGAGCTCGGCTTCCTGCCCGCCGCCTATGTTCCGGCGCATGCCTTCCACCGCGTCGAGCGCGTCGACGTCATTACCTTTCTGCGCCTGCTCGAGCCGCTCGAGCTGGGCGAACTCGACCTCATCTCGCCCACCAAGGAGATCGCCGAGCTCGTCATCAGAGGGTTTCGGCGTCGCAGCGTCTTCCCCGAGCTGCGCGCCGCGGTCGACACGATCGGCCTGTTCTCCGGGCTTACCCAGGAGCAGACGATGCGCGTGGCCGGCATCTGCGGCCAGGCGTGCTTCGAGCCGGAGGAGCGGAT
This sequence comes from uncultured bacterium, assembly GCA_965365185.1. GTDB lineage: Bacteria > Acidobacteriota > UBA890 > UBA890 > UBA890 > CBDCGW01. Next base: position 4,143 of record CBDUAS010000014.1, read on the forward strand.
ATTCCGTTGCGGCGACGGCTCTGCCGAGATGTTTCTGCTGCTCCACGGCGAGGTCGAGCGCGTGCTCGCCGACGGAAGCTGCGCCGGTCTCACCCGCGCCGGTGATTGTCTCGGAGAGGTGGCGCTGCTCACCGGCACGGACCACGCTGCCACTGCGGTCGCCCGCAATCGGGTGCACGCGGGCGTGATTCGCAAGAAGGACCTCTCCGCCCTGGTGCGCCAGCGGCCGGATATCGGCGTTGTCCTGTATCGCAATCTGGCGGAAGGCCTGGGCTCGAAGCTGCGGCAACTCGACCTCGACCACGTCAGCCAGGCTGCGAGGACGTCGGAGTCGTAGCAGAGTGCCGGAGAAATGGTCGACCTGGCGGCCACGGGGAGCGACAACGCGGCGCCCGAACGATGATCAGCGGTCACCGGATCGCGAGATCTTCCCTGCAGCCTTGTTGTATTCGCGTGCGCGCGGGCTATCCACGAGGTGCTCCAAGGTATAAAATTAGGACCGTTCGGTCTGGATAAATCGAGCATTCTCTGGAGGGTGTTGATGGAGGTCACCGTGGCCGAGGTCATGGTGCCGCGTGTCTTCGTCGTCGCTCCGGACGACAAGGTGGCGTACGTCCGCGAGGTCATGAAGGGGCGCGGCATTCATGCCGTTCCGGTCTTCGACGACGAAGAGCGGCCGCTCGGCATCGTCACGGCGACGGATCTTATCGACGCGCCTCACAGCGAGATGTTTGTCGCAGACATCATGACGACGGAGGTCGTCACCGTGCCGCAGGAAAACTCCGTGAGTGCGGCGGCGCGGATCATGCGCGACAAGAAGCTGCATCATCTTTTGGTCACCTCCGAAGGCGAGGTGGTCGGCATCTTGAGCTCCTTCGACCTGCTGCGCGTGGTCGAGGACAACGGATTCCGGGTGCGGTCGAGCGACAACTAGGCAGGACGTCGTCGGGGGCGTACTGGCAGCCAGTCGCAGGCCGTGCCCGGATCTTTTTTTCGCCTGCGGTAGACTGGCGCCCCCATGCTCGACCTGCGCGGCGTTTCCAAGAGCTTCGGTACCCATCTTGCCGTTGCCCCCACGCACCTGACGTTCGCGGAGGCATCCACCACGGTCCTCATCGGTCCGAGCGGTTGCGGTAAGTCGACCCTGCTGCGGCTGATGATCGGCCTGCTCTGGCCCGACACGGGCTCGGTCGTCTTCGACGGCGAACCTCTTCGCGCCGACAGACTCGTCGAGGTGAGACGCCGGATGGGGTACGTGATCCAGGAGGGCGGTTTGTTCCCGCATCTCACCGCGCGGCGCAACGTCACCCTCATGGCCCGGCACATCGGTTGGGAGCGTCGAAACGTCGACGCGCGCGTGCGGGAGTTGTGCGATCTGACGCGCTTTCCCCGGGAGCGGCTGGACCGCTATCCGGCGCAGCTCTCCGGCGGGCAGCGCCAGCGCGTCAGCCTGATGCGCGCACTGATGCTCGATCCGGAGGTTTTGCTGCTGGACGAACCGCTGGGCGCGCTCGACCCGATGATCCGCTCCGATCTCCAGGGCGACTTGAAGGAGATATTCCGCCGCCTCCGCAAGACGGTCGTCCTGGTGACCCACGACATGGGGGAGGCTGCCCGTCTGGGGCAGTCTCTGGTCCTGATGCGCGAGGGTGCCGTTGTCCAGCGCGGCAGCGCCCGGGACCTCGTGCGCTCGCCCGCCGACGAATTCGTCAGCCGCTTCATCAGCGCACAGCGGGGGATCGACGATGTGCTGCGGGGCCTTTCATGAGCGCGGGTCGATGGCGCGTGTGTGGATGTCTCGCCGTTCTCGTCTTCATCCTGGGGCCCGGATGCGCCCCGCGGCCGGACGCTGCGAGAGCTTCGGTGGTGGTGGGATCGAAGGCGTTTACCGAGTCGGTCGTTCTGGGCGAGATCCTCACCGGGCTGGCATCGGAATCCGACGCCGTGGTGGAGCATCGACGTCAGCTCGGCGGTACGCGCATTCTCTGGGAGGGCCTCATCTCGGGGGAGATCGACGCATACCCGGAGTACACGGGCACGATCGTGGAAGAGATCTTCGCCGGCACGGAGATTGCCGACGACACCCGGCTTCGGGGCGAGCTGGCGAGGCATGGAATCAGGATGAGCGGCCACCTGGGCTTCAACAACAGCTACGTGATCGGTATGCGCGAGGACGTTGCCCGGCGGTTGAACGTGCGCACAGTATCCGACCTGCGCGACCACCCACGACTGCGGCTCGGCTTCGGCAACGAGTTCATGGATCGCGGTGACGGCTGGCCGAGCCTGCGCGATCGTTACCGGCTACCGCACAGCGACGTGCGTGGGCTCGATCACGATCTTGCCTACCGCGGCATCGAGAGCGGTGACATCGACGTCATCGATCTGTATGCCACAGATGCCGAAATCGAGTACTACGGGCTGCGTCCGTTGCGCGACGACCTCGGTCACTTCCCCGAGTACCGGGCCGTGCTCTTGTATCGAGAGGATCTCGACAGCCGAGCTCCGGCTGCTCTGCGACAGATGCTGCGACTCGAGGGCGCCATCGATGAAGAGCGAATGATCGCCATGAACGCGAGCGTCAAGCTCGACGGACGACCCGAAGCGCAGGTGGCGGCCGAGTTCTTGGCCGACCACCTGGGCGTGCGCCGTGAGGTCGCCACGGCCACCGCTGTCGACCGTCTGGTCCGCAACCTGCGTGGGCACCTCTGGCTGGTGTCGGTCTCGCTGCTCGCGGCGATCGTCGTCGCCGTGCCGCTCGGCATCGTGGCCGCGCGGCGACCGCGTTTCGGGCAGGTCGTCCTCGCGGTCGTCGGCGTCGCCCAGACGATCCCGTCGCTGGCCCTCTTCGTGTTCATGATTCCGTTGCTCGGCATCGGAGCGGCGCCGGCGATCGCGGCCCTGTTCCTCTACAGCCTTCTGCCGATCGTGCGCAACACACACGCCGGCTTGGCCTCGATTCCCGCCTCTTACATCGAGTCCGCGGCGGCGCTGGGACTGTCGCCCGGGGCGCGCCTGCGCCTGGTGGAGCTTCCGATGGCGTCGGTTTCGATTCTCGCCGGAATCAAGACCTCCGCCGTGATCAACGTCGGCACGGCGACGCTCGCGGCGTTGATCGGTGCGGAGGGCTTCGGCCAGCCCATCCTCACGGGTATTCGCCTGGCCGACACCGGACTGATCATGGAGGGCGCCGTGCCGGCGGCGCTGCTGGCTCTCGGCGCCCAGGGGTTCTTCGAGCTCGTCGAGCGCTGGTTGGCGCCGCGAGGCCTACGACTCGAATCCGGGGCATAATGGTCCCCGGTCAGCAACGGAGCGCGCACGCCGAGAACCGCTAGCGAGGAAGCAGCTGCCGAACGTCCCGAAGCTCAAGATCGCCGTTCTGTCGCTCGACTCCAGGCTCTACTCGACCGAGCGCCTGGTCGAAGCAGGGCGGTACCGCGGTCATACGATGCAGGTGATCAACTACCTGCGTTGCTACATGGACATCACCGCGCGCCGACCGATGGTCATGTATCAAGGCCGCAGGCTCGAGGATTTCGATGCCGTCATCCCGCGCATCGGCGCCTCGCGAACGTTCTACGGGACTGCCGTGGTACGGCAGTTCGAGATGATGAACGTCTTCTCGGCTGTCGGATCGCAGGCGCTGTCGCGCTCCCGGGACAAGCTGCGCAGCTTGCAGATCCTCGCCCGCGCCGGCGTCGACATGCCGGTGACCAGCTTTGCCCACCACACGCGGGACAGCAGTGACCTGATCGACATCGTCGGCGGCGCCCCGCTGGTCATCAAGCTTCTGGAGGGCACCCAGGGGCTCGGCGTCGTGCTGGCGGAGACCAAAAAAGCGGCGCAGTCGGTCATCGAGGCGTTCCGCGGGCTCGACGCCAACATCCTCGTACAGGAGTACGTCGAGGAGGCGAAGGGCGAAGATGTCCGGGCGATCGTCGTCGGGCGCCAGGTTGTCGCCGCGATGCGGCGCAGCGCGCCGGCAGGCGAGTTCCGTTCGAACCTCCACCGCGGCGGAGTGGCCGAGCAAACCGAGCTGTCCGCCAAAGAGCGAAAGGTCGCGATCAAGGCGGCCTCGACGTTGGGGCTCGAGATAGCCGGCGTCGACATGCTACGAGCGGACCGCGGCCCGCTGGTCCTTGAAGTGAACTCCTCCCCGGGTCTCGAGGGCATCGAGAGCGCATCTCACGAAGATGTTGCCCGCCAGATCATCCGCTTCGTCGAGCGCAGCGCGCGCGCGGCCAGGCGATCCAGCAGCACCCGGTATTGAACGAGGGACACGACGAACCATGAAAGCGATCACGTTTGAAGGAAAGGGCACGGTCGCCTACGCGACGGTCGACGACCCCTCCCTGCTAACGCCCGGAGACGCTATCGTACGCGTCCGCGCCGCAGCCATCTGCGGCTCCGACCTGCATCCTTACCACGAGCGCGAGAAAGGACTGGATCGCGGCACGGTGATGGGGCACGAGTTCGTCGGAGAGATCGTCGAGGTCGGCACCGCGGTGTCGACGCTTGCCGTGGGCGACGTGGTGTTCAGTCCCTTCACCACGAGCTGCGGTGAGTGCTTCTATTGCCGCTGCGGTTTGACGTGTCGCTGCACCGGCAGTGAGCTCTTCGGGTGGGTTCACCACGGAGCCGGGCTGCACGGGGCGCAAGCCGAGTATGTGCGGGTGCCGCTGGCCGACGGCACGTTGATGGAGGTGCCCGAGGGGGTCAGCGATGCCGCCGCGCTGCTTCTCGGTGACATCCTGTCGACCGGGTTTTTCTGCGCCGAGATGGCCGGCCTCGGCGGCGCCGAAGGTGGGCAGCCGCGTCGTTACCCCGGCCTCGTGTCGGGCGGCACCCCACGCACCTGTGCCGTTGTCGGTTGCGGGCCGGTGGGGCTGATGACGATTCTGGCCGCGCGGTACCTCGGCGCGGAGGAGCTCTTTGCCGTCGATGCGCTGCCGGACCGTCTTGCCGCAGCCGAGAGGCTCGGTGCCGTGCCACTGGACCATAGCCGGGAGCCGGTCGTCGACATCGTTCGCGAAGCCACCGACGGCCGCGGCGCAGATGCCGTGATGGAGGCGGTGGGGGTGCGCGACGCCAGCAAGCTGGCGATTGCCATGCTGCGCCCCGGAGGTGTGCTCTCGTCCGTGGGAGTGCATACGGAGGAGCGCTTCGGCTTCACCCCGGTAGACGCGTACGACAAGAACCTCACGTTTCGCAGCGGTCGCTGCCCGGCTCGCGCATACATGGAGCGGCTGGCACCCTTGGTGCGGGACGGCCGCATCGAGCCCGAATTCGTCTTCTCGCATCGTTTGCCGCTGGCGGACGGCGTCCGCGGCTACGAGATGTTCGACAAGAAGCTCGACGGTTGCACGAAGGTGCTTCTGGAGCCCTGATCGGGGCACCGGGGACTGCCGTGGCCCCCGTTTGCCCCTTGGTCTGACGGTCCGACAACGAGGAGGAACGGATGGAATTGCTGCAACGGGTCTACTTCGGCAACACGGTGCTGCAATGGTGCATCGGTTTGTCCGTGGCGATCCTGGCGTTTTTCGCCTTCCTGGCGATCCGCTCCGTGATTGTGCGGCGGCTGCGCCGTCTTGCCGGCACGACCGCCACGGATATCGATGACTTCATCGTCGGTCTTCTGGGAAGCACCCGCACCATCCTGATCTTCGTCCTGGCGCTGTACGCCGGCACCTACGTGCTGGAGATCGACGACGCAGCCCGGTCGCTACTGAACACCGGCGCCGTCCTGGTGTTTCTGCTGCAGGGCGCCCTATGGGGCAACGAAATCATCACGTACCTGGTGAAGCGGGTCACCCAGAGCCGCCTGGAGGCGGACGATCCCGCCTTCGCGACGATCGGGACGCTGGTGGGCACCGTTGCCCGCATCGCCTTCTTCACCATGGTGGCGCTGGTCGGCCTCGGCACGGTGGGCTTCGACGTCACGCCGCTGATCACCGGCGTCGGTATTGGCGGGATCGCCGTCGCCATGGCGGTGCAGGGGATCCTCTCGGACCTTTTCGGCTCCCTGACGATCGCCCTGGACAAACCTTTCGAGGTCGGCGACTTCATCACCGTCGGTGAGTTCAAGGGCACGGTGGAGAAGATCGGTCTGAAGAGCACGCGCGTGCGCAGTAACACCGGCGAGCAACTGGTGCTGTCCAATAGCGATTTGCTCGGCTCGCGGATGCGCAACTTCAAGCGCATGAACGAGCGTCGCGGTGTCGCCATGCTCGGGGTGACGTACCAGACCACCGCGGAGCAACTCGCCTCCATTCCCGGAATCCTCCAGGAGATCGTCGACGCCGAGCCCGGCGTTCGTTTCGAGCGTGCCCATTTCGCCGCGTTCGGCGATTTTGCGCTGACGTTCGAGCTCGTTTACTGGGTCAACAGCCCGGCGTATCTCGACTTCATGAACGCGACACAGTCGATCAACATGCGGATCGTCGAGCGTTTCGAGCAGGCAGGCATCGAGTTCGCCTACCCGACGCAGACCGTTTTCGTCGAGAGTAGCGAAGCCGAAGGTTAGCTAGCGGGACCTGCTCCGCGGATCGCCGCTACGACAGCGAGCGGTTTACCGCCGCCTCCGCAGGCGTCGAGCTGCGGTGGATCGAGGGTGCCCACCGACTCTCAGCGTCGGAAGCGTATCTCCCCGCCGACGATGGTCATCTCGGCGCGCACGTCGGGGATCTGCTCGGCGGGAATCGTCATGATGTCGTCGGAAAGCACGACGATGTCGGCAAGCTTGCCGGGTGTTATCGAGCCCTTGAGATGCTCCTCGAACGCGGCATACGCGTTGTTGATGGTGTAGGAAGCGAGTGCCTCGTCGCGTGTCATGCGCTGGTCGGGGTAGAAGACCTCGCCGTTTCGGTCGAGACGGGCGACCGAGGCGTGAAAGCTGGCAATGGGGTCGATGTCCTCGACGGGCACGTCCGTCCCGTTGCCGATGACGGCGCCGGAGTCGATGAGGTCCCGCCACAGGTAGGCGCCCGAAGCACCGCGCTCATCGCCAAGGCGGATGGGGATCCAGGGCGCATCGGAGGTGCAGTGCACTCCCTGCATGGCGGCGATCACCCCGAGCTCGGCAAAACGCGGCAGGTCGTCCGGATGCAGGTGCTGGGCGTGCTCGACGCGCCAGCGCAGGTCGGAGCGGTCGGGGTTCGCCGCGAAAACCTTCTCGTAGATGTCGAGCACCTCGCGGTTCGCACGATCGCCGATGGCGTGGGTGTTGACCTGGAATCCGTTCTCGATGGCGATCTCGCAGGTTCGGGTGATGTCTTCGACCGTTTCGAGCACCAGCCCCGTGCTGTCGGGCATGTCTTCGTAAGGCTGCAGCAACCAGGCGCCGTGCGATCCCAGGGCGCCGTCGATCTGGCGCTTGATCGAACGCACCGCGAGGAAATCGTTCCCTTCGGGAAGGATCAGATAATCGCTCAGTCGCTCCGCCATCGATTCGTTGGATTCGCGCCGGACCATGACGTAGAGGCGCACCGGCAGCTCGCCTTCGGCGGCCAGGCGGCGAAGGAAGTCGATGGTTGCGAAGTCGGCGCCGGCGTCGTGGAACGTCGTCACGCCCTTGCTGAGGGCTTCCTCGCCGGCGAGCTCAACCATGCGACGCATCTGCGCCTCGACTTCAGCCGGGTCCCGGTCGGCGTTGTCGGCGGCGATGCGTGCGTCGACGATGCGCTGGGCGGTCTCCCGGAGTAGCCCCGTCGGGTCCCCGTCCTCGTCGCGGACGATGGTTCCGCCCGGCGGATCCTCGGTGTCGCGGTCGATGCCGGCCAGCTCCATGGCCTTGGCATTGGCGAACGACGCGTGGCCGCTGGCGTGCCCGAGGTGCACGGGGTTGTCAGGCGATACCTCGGACAGACCGGTGTGAAGCGGCACGCCGTCGACGTTCACGGCGGGAACGGACTCCCACTTCTCCTGGTGCCAGCCGCGGCCTTCGATCCACTCGCCCGGCTCAGTCTCCTGCACCGCATCGGCGACCATGGTCACGATCTCGTCCCAGTCGCGCACATCGTTGAGGTCGAGAATCATCTTCGATTCCCCCAGGCTCATGTAGTGGCCGTGGCCTTCGATGAAGCCGGGGATCGCCAGCCGTCCCTCCAGGTCGATGACCTCGGTGGTATCGCCGATGTAGGCGTCGATCTCTTCGTTGCTGCCGACGGCGGTGATGGTGTGACCGTTGACGGCGAGCGCCTCGGCCTCGGGACGCGTGTCGTCCACGGTCACGACGACACCGTTGTGCAGGACCAGATCGGCCGGTGGCACCTCCGGAGTCGGTGTCGAACAGGCCGGGGCCGTCGACAGCAGCACGGAAACCGCGATCGCCAGGCGTTTCGCCGCGGCGGACCCGTACGACGGCGAGCGAGTGCGGGACCAGGGAAAGCCCGTACGCGGCGTTGAGGAAGAACCGTCGTTCGTGTGGCGCATGTGTCAATACCTCGTGTCTGGTTGGCTGTGGCTCTTCCCGCCATCATATGCCCGCTCTCGACCGCACACGAGTTGGGCCGGCGCATTGGTTGGTCGGCATGGGAGCGGATACCCTTGACGGCGCCCGGAGGCGAGCGCGTCGCCGGCCCGGAAACGTCGAGATTCGTGTGCGAGGTGCTGAAAATGCAGCGTAGCAAGGCAAAGAGCGATTCCCGCGAGCGCAGCTCGCGGACGTATCGAGGGCGCGGTGCAAGACGCACCGTTCGCGTGGCCGCCGTTGTCCTGTCGGCAGCGGTGCTGGCGGGAATTCCCGGAAACCCGGCCCAGGTGGACGCCGGTACGCTCGTCCAGGACGCCGCCGTGCGCGGCTGGGTTCGAGGCCCCGTTTACGCCGGCGACGGCCGCCTGGCCTTCGAGCTCAACGGGGATATCTGGGTCTCCGGTCTGCGCCGTGGGCGCGCCGATCTGCGCGCGGACAGGCTCGTGCAAGTTACCCGTGGGCCGGCCTGGGATCGCGATCCGGCATGGTCAACCGACGGTGCAGCGATCGTCTTTGCGTCAGACCGCGCCTCTGGCGCGGACCTCTGGCAGGTCACGATCGATGACGAAGGTCGTGCGGGCGATGCGGTTCGACTGACATCGAGCGACGCGCTCGATACGCAGCCGACCGTGGCGCCGGACGGCAGGATCGTGTTCGTCCGCGGCCGCAACGCCACCGCCGACCTGTGGATGCTGACCGCAGAGGGCGTGGAGAAGCCGCTGCGGGAGGCCGCGGGCGCCGAGAGCTCGCCGCGATTCGCGCCCGACGGCGACCGGCTCCTGTACATCTCCGGGCGGGAGCTGCACGTGGTCGCCTTCGACGAGAACGGTGAGATCGCAGATGACGAGGTGGCAATCAGCGGCATGGCGGTGGCGGCGGCGGCCTGGTCTCCCGACGGCGAGCGAATCGTGTTCGGGACACGCGCCGGATCGCCGGGCGTGTACGTGGCGCCTGCGGACGGCCGGTTTCGCAACCTGATTGCCGAGGTCGGCGCCGCGCCTGCCTGGTCACCCGACGGCGAACGGATCGCGCTTGCCGAGCTCGAGGCGCGCGGACCCGGCTACAACGGCGATCCCGATCGTGTCGGCGATCGTGCCGTCACCGACGTGTTCTCGGTGCCCGAAGACAAGGGGCGCTTCTGGCTCGTCGATGCTCCGGCTCCTCTCGCTACCGAACCCGATCCGTTGACGCTCGAGCCTCGGGTCGCGCGGCAGGCACGAAACGCCGAGGCCTTCGATCGCGTCTGGCAGCGCCTGGAGTCCCTTTACTTCTCCGAGGGCGATCGCGCCGCCGCATGGCAAGAGCTTCGGGATACTTTCGGGCCACAGGCGCTGGAGGCCTCCAGCGACGAAGATCTCGAGGGCATCGTTCATGCGATGCTGCGGCAACGCCCCCCGGCGCGCGACGAGGCGAGCGGCGCGGCAGCGGTATCGAGCGCCCACCCGGTTGCCACCGCGGCCGGCGTCGAGATTCTCGAGGCGGGGGGCAACGTCGTCGACGCGGCGGTCGCGGTATCGTTCGCCCTCGGCGTCGTCGAGCCGGACGCCAGTGGTCTCGGTGGATACGGGCAGATGGTCGTCTACCTCTCCGGCATGCAAAGGCCGGTGGTTATCGAGTTCCTCACCCGCGCGCCGCAGGAGGCGACGCTGGAGAACGCGGCATTGAATGACCCCACCGGCCCGATGCTCGCCAACGTGCCGGGCGTGCCGCGGGGCATGGAGCTGGCGTACGAGAGATACGGCAGCGGGGGCGTCGAGTGGTCAAAGCTGGTGCAGCCGGCCATCCGCGCCGCTCGCGACGGCTTCGTGCTCGACGATGCGTTCACCACGACGCTGGCGCTGGAGCGCGAGCGCTACGCTCGCTGGGACAGCAGCATGTCGCTGTTCTTCCCCGAGGGAGAGCCCCTGCAGCCGGGCGACTTCTTCCGCAACCCGGATCTCGCCTGGACCCTCGAACAGATCGCAGAGCACGGCGCCGACGCGTTCTACGAGGGCGAGGTGGCCCGCCGCATCGTCGAAGACCTGCGTGGCAAGGGCAACGCCATGACGATGAGAGACATGGCGCGCTACTTCGCCGTCGAGCGGGCCGCGGTGGAGGGAGAGTATCGCGGTCACACCGTATATACGGCGGCGCCACCCGTGGGCGGCGGTGTGTCGCTGGTGGCCAAGCTCAACCTGCTGAACAACTTCGGCCCCATGAAGCTGTATAGCGAGGATCCCGGTTCCCTGCACGCCATGGTCGAAGCCTCCAAGCTGCAGCCCCGAGCACGCGTCGCCGATCCCGACCTGTGGCCCGTCGACATCGAGGACGCCATCGATCCGGTGGCCGCCCGAAGACGCTGGCTCGGCTGCTTCGATCCCGAACGCGCGCTGACGCCCGATGACCTGCGGGCCGAGCGCGGTGGCGTGCCGGAGTGCGTCCGCGAACAGGAACGAATCGCGTCGCTCTGGTTCGAAAACGACCTCTCGTGTGAGGACACCGACGAAGGCTGCCGCAGCAACGGAACGACGGCTTTTGCGGTGGCCGACGGCGAGGGCAACTTCGTCGCGGTGACGCAGACGCTCGGGACCTGGGGCGGCAATTTCTACGTCACGCCGGGTGTCGGTTTTCTTTACAACGACAAGCTGCGTTCGTATGGGTCGGACCCGAACGGTTTCGGCGCCCGGCTGCCGTACGCGCGCAACGGCACGTCGATATCGCCGACGCTGGTGTTTCGCGGGACCGGTGCCGATCAGCAGCCCTTTCTCGCGGTCGGCGCCGCCGGCAACGCTTGGATCGGCGCCGCAGTATACGCCGTCATCAGCGGCACCATCGACGGTGGCCTGGGACCCCAACGCGCTCTCGAGCTGCCGCGCTTTCTGGTCAGCGGCGGAGCACGGGGAGGGGGAGGCGGTGCGCCGCGGCCGCCGGTGATCTCCGCTGAGGACATCATCGCGCCGGAGGTCGTGCGCGCGCTGCGCGCGTTGGGGCACGAATTCCAGATGATCTCGCTGCGCGGCGAGATGCGCATGGGATACGGAGCAGCGGTCATGATCGAAGGCGGCAGGGCCATCGCCGGCGCCGATCCACGTCGCTCGGGCGCAGCCCGGGCGACCGGCCGCTGATCGCCTAGGCGGG
>CBDUAS010000015.1:0-15647 GCA_965365185.1 uncultured bacterium
CAGATCGAGCTCCTGACCGATCACGGTCTCGACGCGTCGATCGCCCGCGATCGCGCGCCATCGAGCTGCAGGGTAACGCGGCTGCTTCGCGTACCCTTCGCCTCGCCGCTGCGACCGTAGAACGTTACGACAGGGCGATTGCTCCCGCGCCGCTCCGCCCAGTACTCGCGGGCGGCGGATCGAGCCGCAGCCGGGGCCGTCAGCGCCGCGACGGTGGGATAGTAGGGCGCCAGCGGCGGCTCGCGCTCGCCGTCTCCTCCGAGCGCGGCGTACTCGGCGGCCAGCCGACGGTAAACCAGCACCGTCGAGAAGGCGTCTGTTATCAGGTGATGCTGGTTCAGGTACCAGCCCGTGCGCCCGTTGCCGAGCTGCACGAGTACGCTGTCGACCAGGTCGCCATCGGTGGCCAGCGGCGAAAAGCACCGCTCCTCGCACCAGCGGCGAAAAGCACTTTCGGGATCCTCGTGGTGCTTGAAATCGAGCACCTCGGTGCTGCAACAACCCGCATCGCGTACCACGTACGCACCGCGGCCTTCTTGCGGCCACACGACGGTTCGCAGGGCGTCGCTTTGATCCACCACGCGGCGCCAGGCACGGCAGAAGCGGTCGGGTTCGAGCTCGGCAGCGAACAGCACGGCAAACGCCATGTTGTAGAGAGGGCTGTTCGGGTTGAGGCTCTGGCCGATCCAGATCTGCTGCTGGCTGTGCGTCAGCGGCCGGGCTTCGAGTTCCTTTTCGAGCAATTGTCTTCCGTTGACGTAGCGCGGTGGACTGTCTGCGGCCGTCGGATCGGATTGGCCGCCCGGGAGCGGGAAACCCGCCACGATCGAATACTGCTAGACTACAACGCGATCTCAGGGGGTGCTGCTGATGGACTTTTCCTTCTCCGAAGAGCAACTCGCCCGCCGACAGCGGGTGATCGATTTTGCCCGCGAGGAGCTCGGCGCCGATCTGCGGGCGCGCGACAGCGCCTGCAAGTTCGCCCAGGACGACTGGAAGCGGTGTGGCGCGCAGGGCATCCTCGGGAGCCACGTCCCGGAAGAATATGGCGGGCAGGGGCTGGATGCGGTCACTACGATCCTGACGCTCGAGGCTCTGGGGTACGGCTGCCGCGACAATGGCCTGAGCCTCGCCGTCGGCGGCCAGATCTGGAGCGTGCAGGAGCCGATTCTCGTTTACGGGAACGAGGAGCAGAAGCGGAAGTTCCTTCCGCGTCTGTGCGCCGGCGATTTGATCGGCGCGCACGGCGTCACCGAAGAGCAGGCTGGCTCCGATGCTCTCAGCATGCAGAGCACCGCGGTCAAGACCGATGGCGGCTACGTTCTCAACGGGCACAAGACCTACATCGGCATGGCGCCTGCCGCCGATGTTGCGGTGGTTCTGGCCAACTCGGACCCCGAGTCCGGCAAGTGGGGCGTGTCGGCTTTTATTGTCGAGAAGGGCACCGACGGCTTCAGCCAGAGCGCGCCGCGTCCCAAGGCCGGCACGCGAACCAATCCCATCGGAGACCTGATTCTGGAGGACTGCTTCGTCCCGGACGAAAACCGCCTCGGCGAGGAAGGCATCGGGCGAAGCTTGTTTACCCGCAGCATTAGCTGGGAAAGAGCCTTCATTCACGCCGGGCACATCGGTTCGATGCAGGCGCTGCTGGAGATCTGCGTTGCCTACGCGAAGGAAAGGCAGCAGTTTGGTCGTCCGATCGGCAAGTTCCAGTCGGTCTCGAACCGCATTGCCGACATGCGCCTGCGCCTCGAAACCGCGCGACTGTTGATGTACCAGGTCGCGTGGAAGAAGGATCAGGGACAGGACGCCGTGATCGAGAGCGCCATGGCCAACCTGCACATCGCCGAGACGTTGCTGGCGTCGGCGACCGACGCCGTGCGCATCCACGGCGCCCGCGGATATCTGGAAGAATTCGAGATCGAGCGCGAGCTCCGCGATGCGCTGGGAGGCGTCATCTACGCCGGCACCTCGGACATCCAGCGAAACGTGATCGCCTCGCTCCTCGGCCTCTGACGCAGGAGGCCGGGTGGGTTTTCTCCTGCATCACTCCGTCGACGAATCGGCACTCCGCGAGCCTGAGCGGGAGGCGTTTCGATTCGACGGCCGCGGGATCGGCTACGCTGCCCTGGCGGAGCGCGCCAACCGGCTGGCGAATCTGCTGATCGAGCGCGGCGTCCGGGCGCACGACCGCGTGGGCATCTACATGACCAAGGGTCTGGAGCTGCCCGTGGCTCTCTACGGCATCCTCAAGGCCGGGGCCGCGTACGTGCCGATCGATCCCAACGCGCCGTTGGATCGCGTGCGCTTCATCGTCGAAGACTGCGGCATCGAGCATCTGGTCACCGGAGCATCGCGCGCCGACAAAGCCGTGGAGGCGGCGGCCGGCACGGAGGGCGTCCGGAGTGTGATCGGCGCAATCGGGCAGCCTTCGCACATCGGCCGCTTCGAGATCGTCTCCTGGGAGGCGGTCGGCGACGCGCCGGCGCGGGATCCGGGAGTACGGCTGGTGGAGCAGGACCTGGCCTACATCATGTACACCTCCGGATCGACGGGCGTTCCGAAGGGATTGATGCACACGCACGCCAGTGGCCGGGCCTACGCCGAGCTGTCCGCGCGCGAGTACGGCGTGACGCGGGAGGATCGACTGGGCAACCATTCGCCGCTGCACTTCGACATGTCGACGTTCGAGTACCTCACTGCTCCTCTGTGCGGCGCCACGACGGTGATCATCTCCGAGGAGACGACCATGTTTCCGGTGAGCTTGGCAGCGCTCATCGAGAGTGAGCGGCTGACCTTCTGGTATTCGGTGCCGCTGGCGCTCATCCAGCTCCTGGATAGGGGAGGGCTGGAGGCACGCGATTGCAGCTCGTTGCGTTGGGTGATTTTCGGCGGCGAGCCGTTTCCGCCGAAACACCTCGCTCGTCTCGCGGCGCAGTGGCCACACGCCCGGTTCTCCAACTCGTACGGTCCGGCGGAGGTGAACCAGTGCACCGCCTACCACCTGCCGCCGGGGCCCGTCGATCCGCACGAGGCGATTCCCATCGGGCCCGTGTGGGAGGGCGCCGAGGGCTTGGTTGTCGACGAGAGAGACCTTCCGGTGAGCCCGGGAGAGCCCGGGGAGCTGTTGATTCGCGCCCCGACGATGATGCGCGGCTACTGGGCCCGACCCGACCTCAACCGAGAGGCGTTCTTCCGGCGAGAAGTATTTCCCGACTACGAGGAAGTCTTCTACCGCACCGGTGACCTGGTTCGCGAGCGGGACGACGGCAACCTGGTCTTCCTCGGTCGCAGGGACCGGCAGGTCAAGGTGCGTGGCTATCGGGTCGAGCTCGACGAGGTGGAGGGCGTTCTCGGCTCGTTGCCGGGCGTGGCGGAGGCAGCCGCAGTGGACGGCACCGACGCGGACGGAAACGTGTCGATCAGCGCCGCCGTGCTGTTGCGCGACGGGGCGAACGTGAGCTCCGAGGATCTGTATGCCGGGGCGGCGCGAAAGCTGCCGCCGTACGCCGTGCCATCGCGCGTCCAGGTCCTGGAGTCGTTCCCGCGCACGGGAACCGGCAAGATCGACCGTCGGGCGCTCAAGCAGGCGGACGGTCGCGAGGCGTAGGCGCCGCGAGCCGTCGAGAGATCGGCCCGATCAGGCGGCGCGCAGGCCGTGCAGGTAAGCGGCCATGACCCGGATGGTGCGGAAGTTCGCCGGAATCAGCTCCGTCGGCGGCACGACCACACCGAGCTCGTCCTGGACGTGGGCGATCAAACGGGCGATTCCCACGGAGTCGACGAGGCCGCTGGTCAGCAGGTTCTCGTCCACGTCGAAGTCGACCGCGCGGCCACCGTTCAGCTCGTCGCGGATGAAGCTGAGGATCGTCGCCTCGACGTGTTCCTCGTTGACGCCTGTCTCTTCGAACATGGCCCGTGGGCTCCCGGCGGCGGTCATGCGAACCCGAAGGCCCGCTGCACGAACCACCCGCCGGAGATCAAGATGAGGACGGCGGAGATGCCCTTGAGTACAACGGGCTCGTACAAACGCGACCTGCGGAAGAAGTAGAGCGCCGGAAAGAGTGCGGCCACGATGACGACCTGGCCGAGCTCGACGCCGATGTTGAATCCGATGACTACTCGGAGCAGGTCCACCATGCGAAACGGCAGATGGCCCATGACCGAGGCGAAGCCGAGTCCGTGGAAGAGGCCGAGCCCCAGAATGATCAGCAACGTACCCTCGCGCACCCGCCCGAAGATGTTGTTGAGCGCCACCAGAATGATCGACAAGGCGATGACGGACTCCACCACGCGCGACGGCACGCTGATGAAGTCGAGTGCCGCCAGCAGCAAGGTGATGGAGTGCGCGATGGTGAACACGGTGACGATCTTCAGCAGGTTCCACAGCGCGCTGGGAAACCTCTCCACCGGCTCCCACTCGCCCTTCTTCACCACCAGCACCGTGGGAAGCATCAAAGCCACGAGAAACAGGATGTGGTCGAGGCCGATCCAGATGTGGCGCACGCCCTGCGCCACCATGTCGCGCGGCGCCATGATCGAGGGTATCGCTGTCAGGTCGAGCTCCTGCTCGCCGTTCATCGGGCTGAAAACCAGCGCCGTGTATTCACCGGGGTATTCGGTGTCCGTCTTGAAGTTGTACTCGACCATTACCAGGCCGCGGTGCAGCTTGTCGCCCTCGTAGAACATCGCATGCCGGATGGCGAGCAGGTCGGGTAGCTCTCCGGTCTCGGCGCGAAAGTGGTATTGCGCAAAGGTCCCCTGGGGCAGCACCGTCGTTTCCTCGTGCGTGAACGTCAGCGGGAACGGAGCACCGCCGCTGGGGCCGATGGCGAAGTTGTCCCGAATGTAGGCTTGCACCCGCGGGGCCGTGGCCGCGACCTGCTGCAGCGCATCCTCGGCGCCGGGGTCGATATCGATGCCGAGCTTGTCGCTGAGGTCCTCGAAGTGGATCTCGAAGTGCCCCTCGATCCAGGTCGGATGGAACGAAAGCCAGACGTAGTCCTCGCCCTCCGCGTGGGCCAGCACGTTGGTGGGGGCTAGGGCGATGAGCCCGATGGTCAGGAGAAGAACGGCCTTTTTCACGGTAGCTCTCGAAACGAAATCGATCGGTTCAGGTCACGGAGAGGCGGAAACGAGTTTTCTTCGCCGTGGTAGACGAAACCCGGATCAGGGCGGCGAACGCCACGTCGAGGGACCCGAGCAATGGGTATCCTCGCCGCGCGGGCCGTGAGTGTCAAATCCCGTCCTCAGATGTCCAGGAAGCTCCATTCCTTCGAAAACGGCACGCTGCTGAAGCGGACTCCCTTTTCAGAGGAGATGCGGAGGTTGTCGCTCGGGTTGATGCCGATACCGTTGGCGGCGTCGTACAGTCCCGGCTCCATGCTGAACGTCATGTCCTCCTCGATCGCCGAGTTGTCGCCCAAAGCGATATACGGGGGCTGGTGGCCGACACCGAAGGTGCCCTGGCCGTGCGCCGGCCGGTGATAGATGAATTCGGCCATGCCGTTGTCCACCTGGTGGCGGTGGATCTTCAAGGCGACCTCGGAGCAGAGCACCCCGGGCTTGCTCTCCTCCTCCTGGATCCGGATTGTCTCGACAACGACCTCGAACATTCGCTCCTGCTGCGGTGTGATCGGCCCGATGAGGTAGTTGCGGTAGCATTCGCCGCCCATTCCCCCGAGGAGGATGTCGGTGTTCACGTAGACGCTCTGACCACGCTCGATCTTGGCGTGAAAGAACTGGTTCGGGTGCGGGTAGGCGGTGGCCACGCCGGTGCGTACGTAGTTCGAGGTCACCTCGACGCCGACTGCCGAGTGCGGCCGCCCGTCGCGTCGTACGTCGTTCATCAACAAGCCGATGCCGTACGCCTGCAGCGCCTGGCCGAGCTCGAAGTCGGTGGCGTCTGTGCCGCGCTCGAGAATGTAGTCGCGGGCAAAGGCGTGGATCTTGTCGAAATAGCGATAGGCGCGCTGGATCAGGGCGATCTCCTCGGGCGTCTTGATGATCTGCATCCGCTGGCAGGCGGGCGAGATGTCGACAAAACGGGCCCGTGGCAAAACGCTCGAGGCCGTCGCCAGGTCCGCCGAGGTCAGCGTGCGGTCAACGGCAATCGTGGCGTCACCGAGGCCGCGGCGGCCGAGTCCCTCCAGCATCCAGGCCCAGAGGTCGACGCGCGCTCCCGCCTCCAGCTCGCCGCGGTTCGGGAAGCCTCCCGCTGCGTGCGGGTAACAGAAGTAGTACTCGTTTTCGGTCGCCCACCAGGAAGAAATCAGGTCGCGGTCGATTCCGGGCGAAAACCAATAGGCCGTGTCCTGCTCGTCGAGTCGAAACATCACCCAGGTAGTACGCTCGCCGCTGCCGCGGAAGCACCCCGAGAAGTAGACGATATTGGGGTCGCGCTGCAGCACGATGGCGTCGGCGCCGAGCTCCCCGGCGCGCTCCTTCAGCAGCCGCGTTCGCTCCTGGTGCCACGCCAGCGGCAGACGGTCGGTCCCGATGGGTGCGGGCTCCACGTGATCGGCGTTGGCGCGAAGCAATGCCTCGGAGCCGCTGGCGCCTTGGCCCGAGGAAGCTGCGGACGAGGGCCCACGGGCCGGCGACTCGGAGCCGCCCGCCGAGCACGCCAGGCCGGACGCCGCGGCTCCGGCCGCCGCCAGACCAGTACCCATGGTTCGGATGAATTCGCGTCGAGAGGGATGCACGGGCCGACCTCCGGGTTCGGGCAACAGGTGCGGTCGCAGCCGCAGGGTCGCACTCTAGCGTACGCGCAAGCTTACGACACCGAATTCACACGGGGAGCGAAGTCCGTCGTTGCAGGTCGTTTGCCGGCATACCGGGCGACGCGCCGGTGGCGCGGCGCGAGTGCGACGAGGGCGAGAGCCCGCGTCGCGCTTCCTCGGAGACGCCGGGTCCGCTAGTCTTGCGGGATGGTCCGCACGGTCGCCGTTTGCATCGCTTCGGGTTTGGTCCTCCAGGCGGGGGCCATCCCGCCCGGCGCGGGTCACCGCGCAGCCGTATCGCCGCCGAGTTCGCGCAACACCCACGCCCCCATCGGCGTTTCCTCGGGCGGCGTCGCCTCGGGTCCCGCGGCGCAGTCCGCGGCAGCCGACAACTGGCCGCAGTGGCGCGGACCGGGCGGTCTGGGAATTGCCGAAGGCGAGTATCCGGACACCTGGTCGGTTAGCGAGAACGTTGTCTGGAAGACCGAGATCCCCGGCCGCGGGCATTCTTCGCCGGTGGTTTGGGGTGATCGGATATTCCTGACCACATCCATTGTCGGTGAGCACATCCCCGGGCGAACGGCGCCCGACCATCTCGGCTTCGATCTACAGCCCGGCTACCTGCACCCCGACAGCGTCGGCGTCGACTATGCGCATCGACTCGAGGTGCTGGCGGTCGACGCACGCAGCGGCGAGATCCTCTGGAACCGTGCGGTGCACGACGGTCCGGTCTACGACAACCGCCACCGCAAGAATACCTACGCGTCCGCGACGGTAGCTACCGACGGAGAGATGGTGTTCGCATCGTTCGAGTCCGAGGGCATCCACGCATTCGACGTGGACGGAAATCCCGTGTGGGACGCGTCGTTCGGCGGCATGGCGAAGGCCGGTCTGGGGCCCGGCACCTCGCCGATCCTGTTCGAAGACCTTCTCATCCTGCAGGGCGACCAGGAGATGGGCGCCGGATCCTTCATTGCGGCGCTCGATCGAAGGACAGGTCAGGTGGTGTGGAAGACGGAACGCACCAACCGTCGGAGCTGGGCGACGCCGCTGCTCGTCGATGTCGGGAGCCGGAGGGAGCTGCTCGCATCCGGGGCCGAGTCGGTGGTGGCGTACGACCCGGCGACGGGCGCGGAGCTCTGGCGCACCGACGGCACCGTGAGCCACCCCATCCCCAGCATCGTCGCCGGCGACGGAATGGCGTTCGCCACCGCCGGCAGCCAGCGCAAGGTGGCGCTGGCGCTGCGTCTTGGCGCCGTGGAGGAAACGGAGCGGATCGTCTGGCGTCACGACAAGGGCACCGCGTACGTCCCGTCGCCGATCCTTTACCGCGGCCTCCTCTACCTGATGACCGATCGGGGCATCGTCACCTGTCTGGACGCGCAGACGGGCGCGGTTGTCTACGAGGGCGGCCGGGTCCCCGTGCCCGCGACCTTCACGGCGTCACCGGTGGCTTTCGACGGCAAGATCCTGCTGACCAGCGAGGATGGAGACACCTTCGTTCTGCGCGCCGGTCGGGAGCACGAGATCGTCCGAACGAACTCGATCGGTGAGCCGGTCTACGCCTCGCCCGCACTCGCCGGAGGCAAGGTCTTCATCCGCGGTGACCGGCATCTGTTCGCCATACAGGAGACAGGCCGCTAGCGCTGTCCTGGCGGCAAGCGATGGCCGCGTGGGCAGAATCGCCCGGTTGGCTGCGTCAATCGACCCGCAGCCGGTACCTCTTCAGACGGACCGTTCCGTGTCGGTCGGCGACGGCGGCCAGCACAGTGTCCTCGTCGGCAAACAAGGGTTCCCGGAATCCGGGTTCGGGGGCCTCGACCGTCCCCAGCAAGTCCCCCGTCGCCAGGTCGAACAGGTCGAACAAGACGGTGTCGGTCCAGCAGCTCGCATCGAGCTCGTCCGGGCTCCAGGCGCCTGGTTTGCCGGCGCTCGCAAACGAGGTGCCTGCCGGTGTGCTCATCAGCAGCGTCGGGCTCTGATCGGCGGCGGTGCACGAAGGGTCCGGCACTCCCGGGCCTTGGCGTATGACCCAGGCGCGGCCGGCCCGATCAGGGAAGAATCCGGTGAACGCCGGCTTGTGGGCCGGGATCTGAGCGGCCGCGATCCAGCCGCCGGGTACCATCTGTCGTGCCGCGCTCGTCGCGATCGCGGCATGGAATTCCGCCTCCGCGGCGGTCGTCGCGATCGGGTCCCAGGAGCGCTCGATGACAGCCCTTCTGCCGTCTGCGGCGTGGACCTCCAGGCGATATCGATCCCCGGTACCGACAAGCATCTCCGCGCCCGGCGTGAAGGTCCAGACGCTGGTGGCCGCGAACGGAAGAACCATCTCCATCCCTTCGCCGACGGAAACCGCGGCAGGCTCGAAGTCGATTGCGGGAGGGAAGACCACTTCGCCTCCCGGCCCCTCGGGTCCCAGCTCGCGCATCCCGAACCGGCCTCGTTCGTTCGACCACGTTAGCGTGTACATCTTCCCGTCGTATCCGAGCGTGAGCCCGAGGCCCGATTTTCCCGCCCCAGCGGGACGGTCCTCGACCAGGTCGCCGTCTTCGTCGTAGATATTGATGCGCGCTGCCATCACGTCAGCGATGGCGATCGTGCCCTCGGCGGTAACCGCGAGCCCCTGAGGCAACCCGTACTCCCCCGGCCCCTGCCCGCTGCCGCCGATATCGAACAGGTGCAGCCCGCTGTCGTCGAAGGCGCGCACCACCGGGATCTGCGCGTCGATGAGGTAGATGCGATCGTCGGTCGCCCAGGCGTCGGTGATGCGGCCGAACAGGTACGGCTCCTCTCCCGCTTCCTCGCCGATCGAGAGCTCTTCGACCAGGTGCGGGCGGCCGCTCCAGCGCGACCCGGAGATGTTTCGGATGATCTCCACTCCGTTGTGAACGCTGCGCTCGACGACGTGTTCGCTAGCGGCCGCCTGCGCGCTTTCCGTGCCCCGGCGAGTGCCCCCTGTGCACCCGCTGAGGGTGCAGCAGACCATCAACAGGATGCTCGAGGCCCCCCGCCCAACGACTCTTGCGGGAGCTCGCCCATACCCTGTCGCGGCCGCGAGGGACAATCGTGCCGTCGGTCGCATCGGCCTTCACCCGGTCGCGCTCAGACGCTCAGATCGGCGGTCGGCAGGAACTGCGGTGGCCGACGAGCGTTGCTGGCCTGTTCGAACGCAAAAGCCAAGCGTATCAACACCGGCTCGCTCCAAGCACGGCCGAAAAAAGAGATCCCTACGGGTAGGCCAAACACGGAGCCGAGCGGCACCGTGATGTTCGGGTAGCCGGATATTGCCGCGGGCGACGAGCTGCCACCGAGGAAGTGGTCGCCGGTCACGAGATCCGTCGGCCACGGAGGCCCGCCGGTCGGAGCGATGACCGCATCGAGGCCGTGATCGTCCATCAAGGCATCGATCCCTTCCGTGCGCGTGAGGCGTCGGCACAAAGCGAGCGCATCGAGATACTCCGGGCTGGTCAGCGGGCCCTTCTCCTGCGCCATCTCGAAGATCTCCTGGCCGAAATACGGCATTTCGACCTCCCGGTTCTGCTCATTGAAAGCGATCGCCTCCTGCAGCGAGCGCACCGGAGCGTCCGGTCCGAGCCCTCCGAGATAGACATTGAGATCGGCCTTGAATTCGTAGAGTAGAACCGTGAACTCGGCGTCGTCGGCTTCGCCGATATCGAGGTTGGTAGGGTCGGCGATCTCGGCGCCCCCGCTACGCAGCAGGTCGATGGCCTCCTCCATGAGGGCGTCGACCCGTTCGTGGAAGCCGAAGAAGTTGCGGGCAACGCCTACGCGTGCCCCGCGCAGCCCGTCGGCGTCGAGGAACTGCGTGTAGTCCCCGTGAAACCGCCCCGAGCTGGGCTCCGTCGCCGCATCCCGCGGGTCGACGCCGACCAGCGCGCCGAGCACGGTGGCGGCATCGGCGACGTTGCGGGCCATCGGCCCGGCGGTGTCCTGGGTGTGGGAGATGGGGATGATCCCCGAGCGGCCCACCAGACCGACCGTCGGCTTGATGCCGACCAGCGCGCTGGCGTTCGATGGACAGACGATCGAGCCGTCGGTCTCGGTTCCGATGGCCACCGCACAGAGGTTCGCGGACGTCGCCACGCCGGAGCCCGAGCTCGAGCCGCAAGGGTTACGGTCCAGAGCGTAGGGGTTGCGCGTCTGGCCACCGCGCCCGCTCCAGCCGCTGGAGGAGCGGGTCGAGCGGAAGTTCGCCCATTCGCTCAGGTTGGCCTTGCCGAGGATCACGGCGCCGGCATCGCGCAGCTTCTCGGCGACGGTGGCGTCTCGTGCGGCGATCGAGCCGGCCAGCGCTGTCGATCCTGCCGTCGTCTGCATGCGGTCGGCCGTGTCGATGTTGTCCTTCAGGACGACGGGGATCCCGTGCAGGGGCCCGCGCGGTCCGCCGGCCACGCGTTCCTCGTCGAGCTGCAACGCGATGGCCTGAGCGTCCGGATTGATCTCGATCATCGCGTTGACGGCGGGGCCCTGCTTGTCGAGGGCGTCGATGCGCTGCAGATACAGCTCGACGAGCGATCGGGCCGTCTGCTCGCCGGATTCCATCAGCCCCTGAAGGTCGCCGATCGATGCCTCCGCGAGCTCGAAATCCGACTGCGCCAGGGGACGGGTAGCCGCCGTCGATGCGGCTTCGCCGGTGGTGGCGGCCTCACCGCTTTCTTCGACCGGCACCGTGCACCCGGATATTGCGACACCGCCCGCGAGCAGGCCGGTTTCGAGGAACTCCCTGCGTTTCATTTGTCTCTCCCGGTTGCTGGACGCGAGCGACCTGACTCCGAGCGTCGGCTGAACGCAGTCGGGGCGATCGCCAGTGACCGGACGCAGCCGACAGCGCGAATCTCGGGCCGGCAGGGCCGATAGGGCGCGCTCGACGCGTCAGTTGATCGCGTAGGGTTCGCTGAGCTCGAAGTCGGCGATTTCCGCCTCGAAGTCATCGCCACTGCTGGTAACCATCTGGTAGGTGCCGCGCATGAAACCGAAGGCGGTGGGAAGCGGGCAGCCGGAGGTGTAGCGAAACGAGCTCCCCGGTTCGAGGATCGGTTGCTGCCCGACCACCCCGGGGCCGGTTACTTCTTCGACGTTGCCGTTGCCATCGGTGATGATCCAGTGTCGACTCACCAATTGGACGGAATCCTCGCCGCGATTCGTGATCGTCACGGTGTAGAGGAAGAACCAGTGATCGTGCTCGGGAGCGGACCGTCCCGGATCGAGCTCGGACTCGACCCGAACGTGCACTCCGCGAGTTGTAGCCTCAGACTCGCCCATGTCCTCGAAAGCCTCCCGCGGACGGACGCAAGCCGCAACTCGGCAGCAGTGGGCTGTTTTTCCTCGCCGCCGACTGCAGACGGTGACCCGGCTGCGGGTTCGGCGCCGGGGTCACCGCCCACGGGTGTCGGTGAACGCTAGCGAATGCCGTCGTGAAGAGCGGCTTCTTCCTCGATGGTTTCGCCTTCGGGCTGCGGCACGAACGTACGCTGGTCGTGGCCGGTGTATATCTGACGCGGCCGGGCGATGCGTTGGTCGTCGTGGAGCAGCATCTCCTGCCACTGCGCCAGCCACCCCACCGAACGCCCGATGGCGAACAGTACCGGGAACATCTCGGTGGGAAAGCCCATGGCCTGGTAGATGATGCCGGAGTAGAAATCGACGTTCGGGTAGAGGTTCCGCGAGACGAAGTACTCGTCTTCGAGCGCGACCTTTTCGAGCTCGATGGCGATCTCCAGCAGCGGATTCACCCCGGTCACCTCGAACACGTCGTAGGCGAGCTCTTTGATGATCTTCGCCCGCGGGTCGTAGTTCTTGTAGACCCGGTGCCCGAAGCCCATCAGCCGGCCTTTTTCTCCCGACTTCACGCCGGCGACGAAGGAGTGGACGTTCTTCACCGAGCCGATCTCGTTCAGCATGCGCAGGACAGCCTCGTTGGCGCCTCCGTGCAGCGGTCCGTAGAGGGCGGCCGCCGCACCGGCGACGGCAACGAATGGATCGGGATGAGAGCTGCCGATACAGCGCATCGAGCTGGTAGAGCAGTTCTGCTCGTGGTCGGCGTGCAGGATGAACAGCACGTCGAGAGCGCGCTCGAGGACCGGGTCCGGCTCGTACTTGGCCTCGGTGGTCTTGAACAGCATGTTCAAGAAGTTGCCCGAATACGACAGCTCGTTGTCCGGATACGAGTACGGATAGCCGAGGCTGTGCCGGTATGCGAAGGCGGCAATCGTGGGCATCTTGGCGATCAGCCGCAGGATCTGCAGGTGCCGAGCCTCGTCGTTATAAATGTCCTTGGCGTCCGGATAGAACGTCGACAGCACGCCCAGCGTTCCTACCATGATCCCCATCGGGTGGGCGTCGTGGTGGAAAGCGTCAAGCACCTTCTTGATCGCTTCGTTGATCCAGGTGTGGTGCTTGATATCGTCCTTCCACTTCCGCAGCTCGTCCGGCGAAGGCTGCTCGCCGTTCAGGATGATGTACGCGGTTTCGAGAAACGAGCTCTTCTCCGCCAGCTCGTCGATCGGGTAGCCGCGGTAGCGAAGGATGCCGCGTTCACCGTCGATGAACGTGATGCTGCTCTTGCAGGAACCGGTGTTCGTGTATCCGGGATCGTAGGCGAGGAGACCGAAGTCTTCGTCCGAGGCCTTGATCTGGCGCAGGTCGATGCAGGGAATATAGGCGCCGTACTCCGGATAGGTGCCGTAGTCGATCGGCACCTTGTAGACCTTGCCGGTACGTTCGTCGGTGATCGTCAGCCTGTTTTTCGCCATGTTCGTCGCTCCCATCCTCCGCCCTGAGACCTCGGCGGTTCCTTCGTTACCGCGAGCCGGTCTCCCCGGCACGCCCCTCCACGCACCCGCCCTCTGTGTCCTGCGGGAGGCGTACCGGAGATGCTTCTCAGATCAGATAATCAGATTAACTAATCGTATTTAATCAGGTGGCAAGAGATCTGTCCACGGAGCCTCACGGATTGGCCGAGGGCAGGATCGTTACAGCGGCCACAGGAACGGGATTGCCAGCGAGGCAATGATCCACAAGATGACGTTGAGAGGAATGCCGATCTTGACGAAGTCCGCGAACTTATAGCCACCCGGCCCGTAGACCATGAGGTTGGTGTGGTACCCGAACGGCGTCGCCATCGAGGACGCCGCTGCGAAGGTTATCGCCATCACGAAGGGCCTGGGATCGACCTCCATCCCACGGGCCGAGGCGATGCCGATGGGTAGCAGCAGGATGATCGCGGCATTGTGCGACATGATAGCGGCGAAAACCGTCGCCATCAGGTAGAAGACCGAGACCAGGAAGACGGGACCCCAGCCGGCCGCCAGTTGCGTGATGCCCTCGGCGATGAAATCCGCGGTGCCGGTCTTCTCCATCACGACGCCGAGCGGAATCACACCGGCGAGCAGGAAGATGACGAACCAGTCGATGGCATCGTAGGCCTCCTGCAGGTTGATGCAGCCGGTGAGCGTCATCACCATGCAACCGAGGATGGCGGAAACCAAGATCGGCATCACGTCGAAGGCCGCCAGCAGCACCACCCCGGCGACACAGCCGACCGCAACGAAGACCTTTTCCATGCGGATTGTCGGGACGTCCAGGGCCTGCAGGATCAGGAAGCTCGGGTCCTCGACGAGGTTCTCGATGAAACCCTTGCGGCCCTGCAGCAGCAGAGTGTCGCCGGCGTCGAGACGGAAGTCGCCGAGGTGATCGCGAATCACCTCGCCGTGCTTCTGGATGGCGAGGACGAAGACGCCGTACTTTTGCCGGAAGTCGGCCTGGCGCAGGGTCCTGCCGACGAGCGGCGAAGAGGGCGCGAGAACGCCCTCTGCGAGGACGGCGTCATGACCGGTGAGCTCCGTGTCCGCGTATTTCGAGCGCGACCTGATGCTGAGGCCTTCTATGGAGGTCATCTCCATGATGCTGTCGATTGAGCCGCGCACCAGCAAGACGTCACCCTCGAGAATGCGAATGTCGCGAAGCCCAGCCACGACGAGCTCGTCGCCACGCATCAGCTCCGTGACGTCGTATTGTGCCGCCAGGCGGCTCTCGGCCGGGGTCGAGCCGATGAGCGACGATCTCTCGTCGACGACCACCCGGGTGATGTAGCCACCGAGGGCGTACTTCTCCGCCAAGTCCTCGTTCTTGACCCTTTCGGGCAGCAACGGTCGGGCGACGAAGATCAGGAAGACGAGGCCGACGCCGAAGAAGATGATGCCGAGCCTGCTGAGCTCGAACATGCCGAAAGCGGCGAGGCCGTGCTCCCTGGCGATCGAGCTCGCCAGGATGTTGGCCGAGGTTCCTATCAGCGTGCAGGTGCCACCCAGGATGGAGGCGAAGGAGAGCGGCAGCAGCATCTTGGTCGGGCTGATGCGATGTTGCCGGCAGATCTTGATGGTGATGGGAATGAAGACGGCGACGGCAGCGGCGTTGTTGATGAAAGCGGAGATGATGGCGACAGTCACCATCAGCAGGATGAACGACCGCATCTCGCTGCTACCGCCGAGCCGGCTGAGCCTCTGACTGATGCAGGTCACCGCCCCGGTCTTCATCAGCCCGGCGCTGAGCACGAACATCGCCGCGATCGTCGCCGTAGCTTCGTTGCTGAACCCGGAGATTCCCTCGTGCGGTGTGGCGAAGTTCTCGCGGAACAGGCCGATGACCATCAACAGGGTCATCAACATGATGGCGACAAGGTCGACGCGAAGCTTCTCGGACGCGAAGAGGATCAGAAAGACGACGATAATCACACAGACGAGAACGATATCGATATCGAGCATGTCGGCGTCACTGACGGTGGGCGTCCGTCGCTAAGATGCCTGCGGGACGGGGGCGGGGAAGCGCTGCATCTGCCTGTGAATCTTGCCGAAACGAGTAATTACACACCCGGCGCACCTTATTCGGCGGGGGGCCTTTCTCCCC
>CBDUAS010000016.1:0-15347 GCA_965365185.1 uncultured bacterium
ATGTGTTCGACCGCGCCACCGGCGAGCCGGTGTGGCCGATCGAGGAACGCGCCGTGCCGCAGTCGGATGTGCCGGGCGAGCGCGCTTCGCCGACCCAGCCTCACCCCACCAAGCCCGCGCCCTTCGACCGGCAAGGGTTCTCGGAGAGCGACCTGATCGATTTCACGCCCGAAATCCGAGCCCGCGCCCTGACGCTGGTGCAGGACTATCGCATGGGCCCGATCTTCACGCCGCCTTCGCTCGTCGGCGGCGAGGACGGGAACCGCGGCACGCTCATGCTCCCGAGCGCTATCGGCGGTGGTAACTGGGAGGGCGGCGCATTCGATCCCGAGACCGGACTCCTGTACGTGGGCTCGTTCACCAATCCGTCGGCGTTCGGCGTGCGCCCGACGGTGCCGGAAAGCAGCGACTTGCGGTACTGGGCCGCAGGCCGGGCGCCGCGCCTACCCCGCGGGTTGCCGATCGTGAAACCCCCGTGGGGTCGAATTACCGCCATCGACCTCGACACCGGAGAACACGTCTGGATGGTGCCGAACGGAGGCACGCCCGAAAACGTCAAGAACCACCCGCTGTTGCAGGGCGTTGATTTGGGGCAGACCGGCGTCGCTTCACGGGCTACCCTCTTGGTTACGAAGACGCTGCTGTTTTCGGGCGAAGGACTCAGCGGAGGGCCCGTGTTTCGTGCGCACGACAAGGCGACCGGCGAGGTTCTGACCGAGATCGAGCTGCCGGCGACCACGACCGGGCTTCCCATGACGTACCTGCACGGCGGCCGCCAATACGTGGTCGTTGCCGTCGGCTCGCGCCGCTACCCGGCGGGTCTTGTGGCGCTGTCGCTGGAAGGCTGACATGAGCAAATCCGGGTCGAGGCCGGCAGCAAGACAGTCCAATCCCATCTTGGTGGTCGCGGACGACCCCATCACCCGACGGGTCATCGAGAAAGGGTTGAGCGGCAGCGGGTACACCGTTCGCGTCGCTGGTGGCGCGACAGCCGCAGCGGAGGCCATCGCTACAGAAGTGCCGTCGCTGATCGTTCTCGATCTCGTGCTCCCCGATGCCGATGGTCGCTATCTGCTCGGCCTGTGGCGATCGAGTCCGGCCACCGCCAATGTGCCGGTGATCGTGTTGACGGTGACCGGCACGCCGGAGATCCGCAATCAGTGTCTGGCGCTCGGCGCGTCAGATTTCATCGAGAAGCCCTTCGATATCACCACCTTCGCGGGCGTCGTCGCGGAGGTCCTCGAGGCGCCGTTGCGTGACGTCTCCGCGGCCGCCGACCCGCTCACGGCAGTTGCCAGCCGGGCGGCTTTGTGTCACGCATACGAACGCGCATTCTCGCGTCTGCCGGCCGACGGAATCATGTCGTTGGCACTCATCGACATCGACCGGTTCCGCGCGGTCAACGAGACCTGCGGCCAGGATACGGGGGACGGAGTGCTGCGCGGCGTCGCCGACTTGTTGCGCACCTCGACTGCGTCCGAGCAGGTCGTCGGTCGCTGGCAGGGCGACCAGTTCATGGCGCTGCTGCCGGGTGTCGAAGAAAAGGCGGCGACGGACTGGCTCGAGCGGTTGCTCGAAGCACTTCGGCAACACGCCTTCACGAGCTCACAAGGGGGCCTTTTTTACGTCACGTTCTCCGGCGGGGTCGTGGAGCTGACTGCGGATACGGCGATGGACGATGCCGTCTCGTCAGCTCTCGGTCGGCTCTACTTGGCCAAGGAGGCCGGTCGCGCGCGGGTGGTCAACGGCGACAGCGATGTCGAACGGCCCGAGACCACCGTACTGCTCGCCGACGACGACCCGATGGTCGCCGCGGTCGTGCGTGGCGCGCTCGAAGGTCAGGGCCTCGAGGTACAGCACTGCGTCGACGGCGCTTTGGCTTTGGATGCTGCGCGGCAGAAGCGCGTCGGCCTGTTTCTGCTCGATGTCAACATGCCCGAAATGGACGGCTTCGAGCTTCTCGCCAGGCTGCGGGCATTGCCGGAGTACGCCAAGGTACCCATCGCCATGCTGACCGGACTGGGCGACGAAGACTCCCTCGGGCGCGCCCTGGCGCTCGGCGCCGACGATTATCTGGTCAAGCCGATCTCCACCTCGGAGCTGGTCGCACACGTGCATCGACTGCTGTCACGTTGGGTCGAGGGAAGGCTCAACGAGCTGCAGGGCAGCGGTCTGTACATCCGTGGCATCGAGTTGCTGCACCGCGTGTTCGAGTGCGTGCTCGCCGGTGATCCACTTCCGGTCAAGGATCTCTCCTTGCTGACGCTTCGTATCGTGGCGGACCTGAAGGCACAACCGGCAAAGCTGCTCGGGCAGGTGATGAACCCGACCGTTCTCCACGACGACTACCTCGCCCAGCACTCGCTCAACAGTGCCATCCTGGCGACCATCGTCGGGCAGGAGGTGGGGTTCGAGGGAGACGACCTGGATTGGCTCTGCCTGGCAGCGCTATTGCACGAGGTTGGTTGTCTGCGCCTCCCGGACGGTCTGCTGGCCAAGACTGCGGATCTGAGCGAGGAGGAGCGGGCGTTGATCCGGCGTCGTCCCGAGCTCAGCAGGGAGATCATCCTCGAGCTGGCCCCCGATTACGCCGAGGCGGCAGAGATCGCCATGCAGGTTCACGAGCGCCCCGATGGCTCCGGCTACCCCAAGGGCTTGGAGGGAGACGAGATTTCCCTGGAGGCGCAGATCCTCGGCGCCGTCGAGGTCTTCGAAGCGCTCACCCACCATCGCCCCTACCGCGAGAGCCCGCAAGCCGCGTCGGAGGCGGTCAAGTACCTGCTGGACTCCCGTCACACGCAGTTCCTGGATCGCGTGCTGAAGGCGCTGATCGCCAAGGTCGGCCTCTATCCGGTGGGTTCGTACGTCCTTCTGGGCACAGACGAGGTTGCACTGGTGCTCGAGCATCGCGAAGAAAACCCCATGCGACCGCTGCTCGCCGTCGTGACCTTGTACCCACGCCGCGCGAGCTGGTAGGCACAGGAGAGGCCGGAGGCTGGATAGCCCGCGAATCACGGACCCGATGCTCAACCCGCAGGTCCACATCAAGTCCTCGGTGGCCCGCCCTGAAGTGGGAGCGATTGTTACCTGAGCCCACCCGCGAAAAGGTCCTGAAGGCGCTTGCCGCCGGTCAGGAGCCTTCGTCGCCGGCATCTTCATCCGCCAGCGGAATCCGCGGTTTGAGGTCCGGGCGCGGCGTCGGGAAGACCGTCTTGCCGGGCGCGTTCGGGTCCGGGCGCTCACCGTTCGCCGAGCCCCCCGCCGTGGCGCGTGGTTCGCTCTCGGGCTCCACAGACTCGAACGGCGGCGCAGCGTCGGGGGCGATTGATGGCCCGGTCGGGGCGGCGTAACCGAGCGGGGGCTGTGTTCCCGTAGCCGCAGCGGACGAAGCAGACGGCTGCTCCTGCGTCAGGATCGCCGTCGTCACGCCCATGACGCCGGTGATTCCGCCGCCGACGCCGCGTAAAGGTGAGTACTGCGTCTCGAAGACCGTGCCGTCAAGCGACAGCGTACCGGCGACCAGCCTACCGCCGACGGCGACGTCGAACGCGCTCCTGACCGCCTCGGGATCGTCGGCAACGTCGAATACGGACTTGCCGATGCGATCCGCCGGGCGGCCTCCGAGAGCTTCGGAGCCGCGTCCCTCGAACAGCTCGATGGTGCCGTCGTTGCTCAGAGCAAACATGATCACCGGTGCATTGGTAATCAGCGTTCGCAAGCGGATTTCGTTCTCCAGGCGGCCGCGCGCCTCGATGAACGCACCCGCCATCAACGACACCGTCCACAGGAAATCGCGTTCTCCGGCGGAGTACTTGCGGGCGGGGTCGCTGTCGATGAGGAAGACCGCGCCGACGAGGGCGTCGCCGACCTCGATCGGAGAGAGCAGCAAGCTCCCGAACGGGTTGGAGTCGGGAAAGAACGCCTTCACCTTCGCCATCAGCTTCTTGCTGTCCCCGGGGTGCAACTCGGTGAGCTTCCCGTTCAACAGCAACTCTCGCAGCGCTTCGACGCCTACGCCGGCAGGCATCGTCCCGACCTCGGTGTTGCGGTCCTTGGTGTGGCCGGTCCACGCGGCCTCCCTGCCGTCCTGTTGCGACAGAAAGATGACGCAGCGAGTCGCTCCCAGGGCAGCCTTCGATCGGTGTGCCATTTCCAGGAGCACGCGCACTGGAGCTGCTTCGGCCGACGCCAGCC
The DNA here is from genome assembly GCA_965365185.1 of uncultured bacterium. Classification (GTDB taxonomy): domain Bacteria; phylum Acidobacteriota; class UBA890; order UBA890; family UBA890; genus CBDCGW01. The sequence goes on from CBDUAS010000016.1 coordinate 4,195, forward strand.
CGAGTCGACCGATGTGCGACAGGGCACGCAGGCGATCCTGCTCCTGGGCGAGCTGGTCCGCGCGCTCTGCGTGCTGCTTGGCCTTCGCCAGCAGGTGCTCGCGCTGCGCCTTTTCGCTCTTCAGGTACGAAGCGATGGAAGCGAAATGAAGCCCGAGAGCAAACAGGAAGGGTACCCGGAGGACGAGCTTCACGTCGCGCCAAAACGTCGCGCCGACTTCGGCGTACAGGTAGACGGCGTAAACGGCGCAGACGAGCAGCATCAGGGGCATGATCACGCCGACGCGACCGAGCGCCGACGCGAGGACGAGCGCCGCGAACACCGCGAGGTACGTTTCGGGGGTCGGGTCTACGAGTCCGACGAGGAGCGTCACCACCAGCACGTCTGCAACCATGATGACTTCCAGCGCCTGCGCCATCTGCAGATCGCGGTTTCGCAGGTAGGCCAGGACCAGGTTCGACAGAACCATCGCGGCGAGAAGCACGTATTCCGTCGCCGTGGGGGAGTCCTGGCCACCGAAGGCAACCAGGGCGATCAGCGCCAGGATGAGCGCCCAGCGACTACGTAGGACGGAGCGAGGAAAGCCGCTGGCGGCGTCGACACTGATTCCCGTCGTCATGCCGCCTCGTGCATGATTCATGGTCCCGCGTTGCTGGAAGCGGCCGGCGCTCACCTGGCCGGCCGGGCCGAGAAAGAGCGAGAATGCACCCTCGTCAGTGTATGGTTGGCGATCGGACGCGATCAACACTTGATTCCATTCGACAACATAATCGGACATCCATATATACTAATAAGGGCCGATAACCATCCGGACGGAGGCTGCGATGAGGTTTGCGAACATCCCCCGACGGCGCCGCGTGCCCGTGGTCGCGTGCGTCGGTCTCGCGCTCGGTATCCTGAGCCTCTCCCTCGTGGCGCTCGCCGAAGGCAAGGCGCCGGCGCCGGGCCCCCCGCAGCAGGCCCAGGCGCTTCCCGTCGAACGGATCGAGTTCGAGCCCGGACACGACATCGAAAGCGCTGTCTGCGGCAAGTGCCACGAGGACATCTACGAGGTTTGGCAGACCTCCGTGCACGCAAAGGCCTTTGTCGAGCCGGTGTTTCAAGCGGGCCTCGCCGAGGCGATCACGGCGGAAGGGACGGAAGTGGCGCAGACCTGCCTTACGTGCCACTCACCCGGCTCGATGTTGATGAGGCCGCCGATCGGCGCCGAGGCGCGGCAGCGCGAAGGGATCGGCTGTCGCTTCTGCCACGCCATCCGAGACGTCGAGCTCGGCACGTTTCCGCCGTTCGAGCTGGAGACGGAGCTGGTCATGATGGGGCGGTTCGATGACCTCGAGTCGCCCGTGCACCAAGTTCGACGTTCGGAGCTTCTCGGCACTCCCGAGTACTGCGCCAGTTGTCACGAGTACACGACCCCCGCGGGCGCCAACGTCCTATCAACCTACTCCGAGTTCACCGGCGCGGATCATCCCGATTACCTCGCTTGCCAGGACTGCCACATGCCCTTCGTTCTCGGTCAGGTCGTCGATCCGTCGGTGCAGGCGCCCGATGACTTCGACTTCATCGACTCCCACTCGATTCCCGGCGGTCGCAGCATCGCGCAGGTGCGGCGCGCGGTCGTCCTCGAGCTGGTTTCGGCCGAGGAGCGCAGCGGTAGCGTCGACTTGCGGGTTGCGGTGGAAAATACCGGTTCCGGCCACTACATCCCCACCGGAATGCCCTCCAAACAGATTACCCTGGAGGTCTCGACGAGCTGGGAGAACTTCGTCCGATCCGAGCGCGTCGTCTTTGGCCGTCGCGTCGTCGACGACGCCGGCAACCGGCTGCGTCGGGTCGCCGACATCATGACGCGGGGCGCTTCGATTCCGAGCGACACCCGGTTGCGGTCGGGCCAGCGACGCGAATTCTCGTTCACCTTGCCAGCGCCGGTAGACACGGAAACCAAGCTCTTGATCCGCCTCTTCTACGAGTCAACCGAGGTGCCTCGTGGACAGGCGGCCATGGGCGAGGATATCCATCGTATCGAACGCGAATTCTGAACGGCTGGCTCACCCGGTCGCGTCGGCGACGCAGTATTTCGAGACTTGGGCGACGCTGCTGCCGATCAGTCGGTGGCGTCTACCGGTACGGGAGTCTGGCCCTTCTGCCCGTTCAGGATCGAGCACCAGTCCTTGTGCTCTGTGACCGGCATGCCGCACTGGCTGCAGACGCGGACGCGCTTGGAGGATTGCGTGCGCTTGCCGCCGAGGATCTTCTTGAGAAAGGACATCGAAGCCGTCTCCACGTTGGGTTTCGGGCGTCTTCCTGCCGGACGCCATCCTCCAGGGTCTTTACGCGGGGAACAGCCGGGAGGTTTCAGTACTCTCGCAGATTCGCCGGTGGGCTGCAACGAGTCTCGTTGGATGAAGACCGCTTGATGGGGTAGTCTGCGTCGCCGAGACGCGCCGCGAACTCGCTCGTTGCAGCCGTTCCCGGCCTCGTATCGAAGGCGAGCCCCCGGTCGCGAACGCGGAGCTGATGCAGGAGCTAGGTGATGGCCGGATCTGACGCCGGGCGGCGCGCGATGCCCGCTTTCCTGGTGATGTTCGCGGGCAGCGGCTGCGCCGCGTTGATCTACGAGATCGTATGGTTTCAGCTCCTGCGCCAGGTGATCGGCGCCTCCGCCATCTCGTTGGGAATCCTGCTGAGCAGCTATATGGGCGGGCTCTTCCTCGGCAGCCTTGCCTTCCCTCGATACGTCTCCATGCGCCGTCACCCGCTCAGGGTCTACGCTGTCCTCGAGCTCGGGATCGGTGTCTGCGGCATCGCCATGCTCGCGGTGCTTCCGCTCGTGCGTCTGATCTACGTGGGCGTGGTGGGCTACGGGCTTCCCGGCATCATGCTGCGAGCGGCTGTCTGCCTGCTGCTTCTGCTGCCGCCGACAATCCTCATGGGAGCGACGTTGCCGGCGATCGCCCGTTACATGGAAACGACCCGTGTAGGTGTCTCGCGCGTCGGCTTTCTCTATACCGCGAACATCGCCGGCGCGGTCGCCGGCTGCCTGCTGGCGGGGTTCTACCTGCTCCGCGTCCACGACATGGTTGTCGCTACGCTCTTCGCCGCGGGCATCAATGCTTTGGCCGCCGGCGTCTCCCTGCTGATCGCCAGCCGCGGCACGGAGTTCCACCCCCCGGTCGGCGAGCAGGAAGCCCTGGCGGAGACGCGAGCTGGCAACCCCTGGGTGTACGTCGTCATCGGCATCTCGGGTTTCACCGCCCTGGGAGCGCAGGTTGTGTGGACGCGGCTGATCTCGCTCCTTTTCGGCGGCACCGTATACACGTTTTCGATCATTCTGGCGGTCTTTCTCGTCGGTCTGGCGCTGGGCAGCGCCGCCGGCTCGTTTATCGCACGGCAGACGCTTCGTCCCGGCGCGGTGTTGGCCTGGACGCAGCTCTTGCTGGTGGTAGCGATTCCCGCAGGTGCGTTCATGATCGGGCACGAAATCCCCTTCTGGTACCTGAATCCCGACTTCTACGACGACATCACCCTGCGCTACGGCCACGATCTGCTGCGGGCCACCGTCGCGATGCTAGTCGCCACCGGCCTGTGGGGGGCCAGCTTCCCGCTCGCTCTGGCGGCCGTCAGTGGCGAGGGCAAGGATCCGGGCTCCCTGGTCGGTCGGGTGTACGCGGCGAACACCGTGGGAGCCATCCTCGGATCCGCGTTGTTCAGCACCTACATGATTCCCGCCATGGGAACGCACCAGTCGCAGCAGCGCCTGACGCTCCTGTCCGGACTCGCAGCGGCATCGATGTTCATCTCCGATCGACTTGCCGTCGAGGCAGCGCCGGGGTCGGGGCTTCTGACGCGCGCCGGCGGAGCCACGGGCTCAGCCCGCCTGGCCGCCGGTACCGCGCTCATCGCCTTGACCACCGTCGTCTTCATGGTGGCCTTGCCGCCCGTTCCGGATGGCCTCGTCGCCTACGGTCGCTTCATCGAGGACTGGGACGCAGTGGAGGCATACCACTATGTGGGTGAGGGAATGAACTCCTCCGTGGCCGTCTCGGATTGGCCCGAGGAGGGCGTTCGCAGCTTTCACGTGGGCGGCAAGGTCGTCGCCTCGACGCGCCGTGTCGACATGCGACTGCAGCGCATGCTCGGTCATCTGCCGGCGCTCTTTCAGGGAAGTCCGGAGTCCGTACTGGTGGTCGGCTTCGGCGCCGGTGTGACCGCGGGGTCCTTCGTCGTTCACGACGAAGTCGAACGCATCGTCATTTGCGAGATCGAGCCCCTGGTGCCGGATGCGGCCGCGGCGTGGCTGGGCCCGGAGAACTACCACGTTGTGGACGATCCACGGACGGAGATCATCTTCGACGATGCGCGCCATTTCATCGCCACCACGGACGAGACCTTCGACGTCATCACATCGGATCCGATCCACCCCTGGGTAAGCGGCTCGGCGGCGTTGTACTCGGCGGAGTATTACGAGTTGGTCAAACAGCGCCTCAACCCCGGGGGTGTGGTGGCGCAGTGGTTACCGCTCTACGAGACCAGCGAGGAGGCGGTCAAGAGCAGCCTCGCGACCTTCATGGCGGCATTCCCGAACGGCACCGTGTGGAACAGCGACATCTTCGGGGAAGGCTACGATGTGGTCATGATCGGTAGCGTCGAGCCTCTTTCGGTCGATGTGCTGGCGATCGATGCCCGGCTGCGCGTGGATGAGCCGGTGCGCCGGTCGCTCGCGGCGGTTGACTTCTACTCCGGACTCGAGGTCTTGTCGTCGTACGTGGGGCAGGCGAGGGATCTTCAGGGATGGCTCATCGACGCCGAGATCAACCGCGACCGCAGCCTGCGCCTCCAATACCTGGCCGGCTTGGCCGTCGACGAGAACAACAGCGTGCCGATCTTCCAGGCGATGTCCGCCTATCGCCGCTACCCCGACAATGTTTTCCTGGCGCCGCCGCAGGCGGAGGCCGAGCTTCGCCGCGCCTTCGAGGCCCGAGACGATCCGTAGTCAGGAGGAAGTCATGGCACGAAGCTTTCTAACGCCAGCCTTCACGGGGGTCGTATTCGTCGTTGTCGCGGCCCTCGGGTGCGTGCCCTGCGTCGCTGCCGGTCAGGGGGAAGCTCCGGCGGCCGAGATCGATGCTGTCTTCCGCGCCTGGGATGCCGACGCTTCACCGGGCTGCGCCCTCGGAGTGGTCGACGATGGGGAGCTCGTCTACGAGCGAGGCTACGGGTCGGCAAACCTCGACTGGGGTATCCCCATCGCCACCGATACGGTGTTCTACGTCGGGTCGGTATCGAAACAATTCACTGCCGCCGCGGTCGCTCTGCTGGCCCTGGACGGGAAGATTTCGCTTGCCGATGACATCCGCGACTACTTCCCCGAGATGCCGATGTACGAGCGGCCGATCACCGTCCGCCACCTGGTGCATCACACCAGCGGCATCCGCGACATCTACACGCTCATGGCTTTGGCGGGCATCCGCTTGCAGGATGTGTTTCCCGACGAGGCGGCAATCGCCCTGATCGCGGCACAGAAGGAGACCAATTTCCCTCCCGGCGACGAATATCTGTACAGCAATTCCGGCTATTTCCTTCTCGCCCAGCTCGTCGAGCGGGTGACCGGCAAGCCTCTGCGGGAGTTCGCCCGCGAGCGGATCTTCGCTCCGCTCGGCATGCTCGACACCCATTTCCACGACATCCCCGGACACATCGTCGAGCGCCGTGCCACCAGCTATCAGCGCACCGACGAGGGCGGCTTCCGCGTCAGCTACCTGGGCAACTTCGACAAGGTCGGCGCCGGCGGCCTCTACACGACGGTCAAAGACCTGCTGCTATGGGATCGGAACTTCTATACGGGCGACGTCGGCGGCAAAGACTTCCTCGACTTGATCCATACTCCGGGCGTGCTCGCCGATGGCGAGGATCTCGTGTATGCATTCGGTCTGAACGTGGACGAGTATCGAGGGTTGCCGACGGTGGCGCACGCTGGTTCGATGATGGGGTTCAAGGCGGCATTTCTGCAGTTCCCGACGGAGCGGGTTTCGGTGTTGATCGCCTGCAACCTGGGGGAGATCGAGCCGATGGGCCTGGCCCGCCGGGTGGCCTCGATCTTCCTGCAGGAACGGCTGCAGCCGGCCGCAGCGCCCGTCGCCGCCGCCGACGACGAAAGAGCGGCGAGCGACACGGGCGGCGGGACGTTTTCTGCCACGGAGCTTTCGACGGTCGCCGGCATCTACTACAGCGACGAGCTGGATGTGGAGTATGAGCTCGCGGCGGAGGGGGAGGAGTTGTGGCTGCACTTGCGGAATACGCCGGCGCGTCGTCTCCGCAAGCAGGCGGACGACCCTGCGCGCTTGCGGGCGGGGCCCTGGCTCCTGGAGTTCGTCCTTCGCGCCGACGGCGCCGTAGAGGGGTTCACGGTCAATGCCGGTCGGGTCACCAACGTCCGTTTCGAGCGCCGCTAGCCGCGGGCGCTCAGGAGCTTGCCCGGCGGACGACCGGAACCGGCCAATGGCGACGCCATGCCGCGAGGCTTGACCGGGATTAATTCTGTATACTAACGTCCGATTTATTGCGCAGTGTCTTTCGGGCCCTTGATCCACCGTCATCTTCGACGCGCAGGGGCCCACGACGACGGCGTGGGCGAGCCGTTAAGACGTGTTACTTTCGCCGGGTGCATTTGTGGGCGCGGTCAAAGCGGCGCGCTCCGCTCGAATGGTGAGAACCGAGGAGTGGTGATGAGCAGACGGGCAAGGGACGCGAAGGGCGGGGGCCGTCGCGCAAACGAGTTCCGCAGGCTGGGTGTTGCACTGACGGTCGTCGTCGGCGCCTTGATCCTGGGTTCGTGTTATCAGAGCAGCCCCACCGCTCCCGAGCTGCCGCCGCCCCGTCCCACCACGACGACCACCACCACCTCCACGACCACTACGACCACGATGCCCGGGGCGACGACCACGACCACGACGACGTCGACGACCGGTGGCTTCGTGGACTACGCATCACAGGTGCATCCGATCTGGGGTGATGAGGGCTGCAGCTCAGCCGGCTGCCATGCCGCCGGTGCGGTGCCGCCGAATCTGTCGGGCGGCCCCGACGATAGCTGCTCCGGTTTGGCCGACCGCGACGGGGACAACGACAACCTGATCATCACGGGCGGTGGCGCGGCCGGCTCCGAGATTTTGGAGAAGCCGAATCCCGGCGGTATCTCGCACTTCGGCGGAGGGTTTTCCTGCTTCGACGGTCCGGGGGCTGCTTGCTGGGACACTGTCTTCGCCTGGCTGGAGCAAGGCGCGAACGGCCCGGCGGGGACGTGCGGCGGTTGACGTAGCGGAGGGAATGATCCGGGGCAGGCTTTCGGTCGGTGGCTCGTCGGCTGCTCTGAACGTTCGCCGGATGGCAGACAGTGCGGCGATCGCGGCCGCAACGCTCTTCGTGCTGTGGAACCTGCAGCCCGAGCTGCTGCTCGAGCCCACGATCACGACGGGCGGCGATACCGCGTCACACTACTATGCGGCGTGGTGGCTCCGGTACGAGCTGCTGCCGCACGGCCGTCTGACCGGTTGGGTCCCCGGGAACTACGCCGGATTCCCGCTGTTTCAGGTCTACTTCCCCCTGCCTTTCGCGCTCATGGCGGTGACGTCTCTCGTCGTCGGGCTGCCCGTCGCCTTCAAATGGGTCACGGTGGCCGGACTCCTGGCGCTCCCCGCGGCGGCGTACGCGTGCTGCCGTCTCGTGGGTTGGACGTTCCCTGCCCCGGCCCTGGCTGCGGCCTTTTCGGTACCGTTCCTTTTTCACGAGGGCAACTCGATGTGGGGGGCGAACGTGAGCAGCACGCTCGCCGGCGAGTTCACCTATTCGTTCGCCACGGCGCTGATGATTCTGTTTGCGGGGACCCTCTACCACGGCGTGACGCGTGGACGCGGCTGGGCGGCAAACGCACTCTTGCTGGCAGCGATCGGCCTCAGCCACGCGTACGCGCTGCTGGCCGCCGCCTCGTGGGGCGTTTACCTGGTCTTGTTCCATCCGCACGGCCGCCAAGCACTGACGTATCTGCTCAAAGTGGCGGTCCTGGCATTCGCGCTGATGGGCTTCTGGGCCATCCCGCTGATCGCGTACGCCCAGTACACCACGGGCTACGGCATCATTTGGCCGATCCGCGGCTTCACCCACGTGTTTCCGCCGGTGCTGTGGCCCCTGCTATTGCTCGTCGCGTGCGGCGGCGCGGTCGTCATGTACCGGCGCCTTCGACAGCGGAAAACGGCGGGATTTCGACCATCGCGCCGCCTATCTGGCGGCGGTCGTTGCCGGCAGCGTCCTGCTCTATCTCGTCGCCTGGACCATCGACGTGGTTGATATGCGTTTCCTCCCCTTTGCGCAGCTCACGATCGCCCTCCTGGCCGCTCTGCCGGCCGCGTCCGCGGCGCGCTGGCTGGCGCACCGGCGATGGCCGCGAAGCAGATCCGACGCGGCACTCGCGACGCTTTCGCTGCTAACGGTGATCGTTACCCTCGCGTGGACTGCCTCCGCCATCGACGTCGCGGACGACTGGGCCGCGTGGAACTACGCCGGTTTCGAGGCCACGCCGGGTTGGCCGGCGTACGCGGCAGTCAACGACGCGGTGCGGCGGTCGGAGGCAGACCCGCGAGTCGCCTACGAGCACACCACGGCGCACGAGGACACGGGCACGATCAGGTCTTTCGAGTCGCTGCCCTTGTTTTCCGGTGCCAGCACGCTCGAAGGGCTGTACATGCAGTCGACGATCAGCTCGCCGTTCGTCTTCTACATACAGTCGGAGATCTCGCGGATTGCGTCATGCCCGCTGCTGCCGTACCACTGCGGTCGGCTGGACGCGGCGCGTGCGGCCGAGCACTTGCGCCTGTACAACGTCTCGGAGGTCATCGTGCGCACCGAGGCCGTCAGGGCGGAGCTGGAGGACTCGCCGCTCTTCGAGGTTGCCGCCGAGATCCCCCCGTACCGCGTCCTCCGCATCTCCGATGCTGACGGGTCCTACGTGGAGGCACTGCGATATCGACCTCTGGTGCTCGAGGGCGAGGAGTGGAAAGCGAACTTCTTCGCCTGGTTCAAGCGACCGGGCTCCGGAGAGGTTCCGTTGGTGCGCTCCCGGACGAGTGGACCCGAGGATGCGTCGAGCATGCCGGCGGACTGGCCGCGCGTCAGCGAGCTCCCGGATGCCATTCCGCGGCGCCCGCTCAGCGGCACTGCCGAGGTCGTCTCGGAGCTGTCAGCGGAAGAGATACGCATTCGCACAACGCGTCCGGGTCGTCCGCTGCTGGTGAAGGTCAGTTACCATCCCCGCTGGCGGGCGGAAGGCGCCGACGGACCGTGGTTGGCTTCGCCCTCGTTCATGTTGCTCGTTCCGCGGCGCGAGGAAGTTCGCCTGACGTACGAGCCCGCGACGGCGGACCGCTGGGGGAGGGCGTTCACCGTTGCCGGCCTACTGTGGCTGCTGCTCGCCGCGCTCGGCGGCGTACTTGGCCGCGCCGGCATCCGCGCCGCCGGGCACGCTGACGATCCAGCCGACCGGACGAAACGAAAGAGCGTCCACCGCCTGCTCGATCGCGTATTCGCGCGTCGGAGCATCTGGGCGCCGCTGCTGGTAACCGCTCTGGTGTCGGGCGCCGTGTTCGTTCGCTGGTCCTGGAGCGACCCGTGGACGTTGCATCGGCAGGGCCTGGAGCTCTTTCACGACGGCCACTACGAGCAGGCAGAGCCCTTCTTACTCGCCTCGATCGACGCCGCACCATCGTCGACTGCGGCCCATTACTCCGGCTACTATCATGCGCTCAGCGCCTACCGGCGGCAGCGCTGGGGCGAGACGCTGGAGCGTTTCGGTGAGTTCCTGCGGGACTATCCGGACAGCGAGCTCAGGGGCGAGGCTCACTTTCGCGTCGCCGAGGCCCTGCAACGAACGAACCGTATCGATGACGCAGCGGCGCGCTTTCTTTACATCATCGACGAGTACCCGGAAAGCGCATGGGCCGGTTATGCGACGGAGCGGCTCACGGCTCTCATGGAGGCCCCAGCGGGTGCCGCGATCGGCGCCGGAACGACGCCATTCTGACGAAAGGACCGGCCCGTGGCGCTGACCATCGGTATCCCGGTCTACAACGAAGAAGAGCTGCTGCGCTCCAACACGCTGGCGCTACGACGTTTCCTCGCCGGCCGGTTCACGGAATTCGAGATTCTCCTCGGCAGCAACGGCTCCACGGACGCGACCGTGACGATCGGCGAGCAACTCGCCGCGGAACTGCCCGAGGTGCGGTTCTTTCATCTGCCAGAACGTGGCGTCGGGCGGGCCTTCCGCCGCTTCGTCGCAGATGCTCGTTTCGAACGCCTGGTGTCGCTGGACATCGATCTTTCGATCGAGCTGGATTTCATCGACGACGCCGTCGAGTTGCTCGAAAGCTGGGACATCGTCGTCGGTTCGAAGCGCACCGGTCGGCAGAAGCGTTCCCGGTTTCGACGCTTCGGATCGAGTGTGTTCGTGTTGCTGGCCTCATGGCTGCTCGACCTGGACTTCGTCGACTACTCGATCGGTGCCAAGGCCTACCGCGTGTCGGTCATCCGTCGCTACGCCAAGCTCATCAGCCACGGATCCGCGTATGTCCTCGACCTCGTCTACTACGTCCACCGGGACGGCGGACGCGTCGTGCAAGTGCCGGTGGCATGCGAGGACCATCGGCAGAGCAAGTTCAACCTCGGCGCCGAGGCGGTGCACAAGTTCTGGAACCTGGCGCGCTTGTGGTGGCGGCGCAAGCCCCCGGTAGCCTGAGATCTCAGCCCAGCATGCGTCGCAGCAGGCGGGCGCCGGCGAGTGCCCGAGAGAGCCTTCGCGGATGCAGCCTTCCGAGAACGTATCCCGGGCGCAGGTAGAAGCTCCTCAGGGCACGACGGCGCGCTTGTTCCAGCCCCTGGAGCTCGTGCGAGCCGCTGTCGAACGACGGGAACGGCTCGTCGAAGGGTCCGGAGATTTGATGGAACGCGGTCCCCGGGTAAGGCGAGGCGATGTGGAACGAGGCGTAGTCGGGTTCCAGCTCGCAGGCAAAATCGATGGTCGCCTGTTGTTCCTCGACGGTCTCGCCGGGATGTCCGAGCAGGAAAGATCGGAAGAGCACACGTCTGAACTCCAGTCACATGTCAGAATC